>JAPXNP010000006.1:0-22187 GCA_033811955.1 Acidobacteriota bacterium | reverse complement strand
GCTTCTTCAAACGCCGCCTACCTCTCGTGGCAAGCGGGACGGCGAGTCTCCATTGATGCGGCCCGCACGGTGGCCGATGGATTGACCGCCACCAGCCCCGGAGACTTCACATTTTCGATCATTCGAGAGTGGGCCGATCAGATGGTGGTGGTTTCCGAGACGGCCATTCTAGGAGCCACTCGTTCTCTGATTTGGAAGGAAAAAGTCCTTACGGAACCGGCGGGAGCAGTGTCTTTGGCGGCGATCGGTGAGGCAGTCCCGGAGCCAGCTGGAACGGTTTGCATCCTGACGGGCGGGAACCTGGACCCTGCCCTTTGGAATAAGCTGGGACCCGAGGGGCCGTAACCGTTGTACCGCGTGTTCCGGTTTCACTGAATGAAAAAGCCGCTCGAGGGCTACCGTTCCCTCTCGGAAGTTCAATGCGTTTCAGCCCGGCGCTCGAAACGGTGCTTGGAATGCTTACCGGCACGTCCTGATCTTGTGAAGCACGGCTCTTGCTGGCCGTATGGCGGAGAGGGAGGGATTCGAACCCTCGGTACCGGGATTACCGGTACAACTGCTTAGCAGGCAGCCCTGTTCGACCACTCCAGCACCTCTCCGGCCAACTGTTTACAGCATAGGAAAAAGGTTGGTTCGTTGCAACCTAGAAAGCGAGGCAAACCCAACCTGATCTGGTGGACAGCTACCGTTGCTCGGCGACCGCTCGCTGTAAAAGATGCTTGACTAGACGAGGTGAGAGCCGAAACAGCCACGGAAGAAGAGCCAGTTTCGCAGGAATGTATAGCTCCCGCTTACCCTTTCTCCAGGCGGCGAGAATTCGCCGCGAACACTCTTCCACAGAAACCGATTCGGCGCTATGCTCCCGAGGTCGTTCGGCCGGCGCCCCGGTAGCCGTTAGTGCGCTCGCTCGCAACGAGGTTCCGCGGATCCAACCGGGCATCACAGTCATTATGCGAATGTCGTCCCCAACCTCAAACCAAAGACTCTCTAGGAATCCATTCAAGGCATGCTTGGCCCCCGCGTAACCGGAGTGCAATGGTAAACCCAGCACTCCCTGAAGTGACGAAACCGCCACGATCGAACCCCGGGAGGCCTTCAAAGCCGGCAAGGCGGCAAGAATGCAATAGACCGCCCCCAAGTAGTTGACCTCTACCAGCCGAGAAAAGACGGAAACGTCTCTTACTTCGTCGACTCGTGCCCACATGCTGAGCCCGGCGCACAAAAAAAGGGCGTCCAGCCGGCCGTAAGCTTGCAACATCCGCCGTGTAAAAGAGCTACATTGCTCTGAGTCCGTGACGTCGAGTGGGTACACCACACCTTCGCCGCCGGCGTTCTCAACCAGCGACAAGGTCTCATCAAGACCTTGCCGATTCCGGTCGCCCAGGCCGAGGCGTGCTCGACCTGCAAGATCTAACGCCAGCCGCCGTCCAAGGCCGGAAGCCGCTCCTGTAACCAGGACAACGGAAGCGAAATTCCCGGAAGTGCCGTCGGCCTTCGATGAGTGCCTCCCCGCCGAGGACCCCGTCATGCCGGGAATTCCTTACAGAAGATGTTGTTGCCTATTCCGAATGTGTTCTTCGGATCGGCCGTGCCCTTCAATTGTCGCACCAGATCTATAGCACCCGGGGTAAGAACCTCTGTCATAAAAGGAGCCCGCAGCTTGCC
Source organism: Acidobacteriota bacterium (assembly GCA_033811955.1). GTDB lineage: Bacteria > Acidobacteriota > UBA6911 > RPQK01 > JAPXNP01 > JAPXNP01. Next base: position 20,522 of record JAPXNP010000006.1, on the reverse strand, counting down.
TACTCCGTGGTGATGAGAAATGGATCCGCCGCTCTCCAGAATCGCGCGGCGCAAGGATCGCTCCATCCTACCGAATGTCTCGGCCGGATTCTCGACGCCTTTCATGTACAGGCCCATCATGAAGTAAATGCACGCCCCGGTCTGATACACCTGAGTGATCCGGTACGAGACGTAAAACTTCCCTGGTAACCGGTACTTCTTATGCTCTTCCGTGGCACGATCCTCCACTGCTTTGCAGACCGGTAAGATCTTTGACCAGGGCGCCGAGGTTTCGAAGGTTTCTCCGATGATGTGGTAGCGCGCAACGAAATCTCTAATGTAGGCGATCGCGTATGTCAGCATGTAGCCTCGCCGACCAGCGTCTGCTCCTCCTGAAACACCGTGATACTTCTTCGCAAGCGCAAAGAGGTGTTTTTGCTGGTAGTTCACTTCCTGCCGGCTCCCCTCCATGACGATGGTAGCGGCCACCATGCGATCCGGATCAAAGCCCAGAAGCTTTGTTACGATCAGCTTTTCCAAAGCCTCTTTGGCTTCTTGGAAGCCGGACGACAAGCCCTTTAGTGCCAACGCGAACTTGAACTGGATGTTGTCCACCAGTCGGATGCTTGCCGGGATGAAGTCGGTGTGGGCGAGCTCTTCCAAGAACTGGACACCGAGCTCAAACGTGGGGAACACCAAGCTCCCGTACTTGGTGACCTCGGGTTTCGGGAACAGCTTGATGACCGCCTTCGTGATGATGCCCAGGTTTCCCTCGCTGCCGAAGGCAAGAAGCTCGGGTTCGATTCCCTGTGAAGTGCGTGGAAAGGGGTGGAGATTTCCCACAACTCCGCCAGGCGTTACGAGCGTAAGCTGCTCCACTAGGTGCTCAATGTTGCCGTACCGGTTCTTCTTCATTCCGCTCGCCTTGGTGGCGATCCAACCTCCCAAGGTCGAAAGCTCTATGCTGTCGGGCTCATGCCCGCAGGTAAATCCTTCACGATTCAGCTGGTCTTCCAGATCCATCCCCCGGATACCCGCCTCGACACAAGCTCGAAAGTTTTCCTTGTCAATCCAGAGGATGCGATTCATGCGGCGCATGTCTACCACAACGATCATGCGCTCCTCTTCCCGAGGCAATGTCAGTGCGGAACTGACGCTTGTGCCTCCCCCAAAAGGAACCAGACAAACTCCGTGAAGATCGGCCAGCTCCACGAGCTTCACCGTGTCGTCTTCGCTCTCCGGGTAAACCACCATGTCGGCGTAACGCTGGAGACGCTCATACAAGACTCGATAAACCTCGTCCGTAGTGGTCTGGCCGTGACTGTGTAGAAGGCGATCGCGGTCGTCGAAAGAAAACTGTGTGGCGGGAAACAGCCGCTCGACATCCTCACAAAACGCATCGTTGCGCCGAGGCGGCTCCACCGGCTTGTGGGTCAATTCCTCTTTGACATCATCTAAATCCAGCGTGATGCCGAGAACCTCTTCGACGTAAGGAAGGAATGCGTGCATTCGGTAGCCCGACAGGAGATACCGTTTACCCGTCAACTCAACCGTTCGGTCGTTGTGAACGATAAATTGGGTGTCGGCAAAGCCCCATTTGTGATCCCACACCGTATTGTCGAGCTCCTGGTACTCGGTTGCTTTGCGTTCTGCCATGATCCACTCCTTAAGGTCTGTTCCTGCTGTACGTACGTCGGAGGCTGGTAAGGCGCAGATTCTATGGTTCGTCCGCGCAAAGGTCAAACGCAGGGGAAATCGAAACATCGATCGAAGATATCCGATCGTCAGGTCTGCCACCCGTAGCGGCCAATCAGAGGAACGAAGGCACAGCGATCGTGATGTTCCACCACCAGCCCGTCGGGAGTCTTCTCGGCCACGCAGAGGATCTGACTGAATCCGTCATCCACCGGCACCAAGAGCCTTCCACCCATGGCGAGCTGGGCCACAAGCGGATCCGGGAGAGAAGGGGCTCCTGCAGTTACGAGAATCCGATCAAACGGCGCCTCTTCGGGCCATCCTTCACTCCCGTCGCCGACGCGGATGCAGACCGAGTAGCCGAGCGACTCCAAAGTCTCCTTGGCGCGATCCGCCAATTCCGGAAGCCTTTCAATCGAATAAACGCGAGCACCCAACTCCGCCAGGATAGCTGCCTGGTAGCCGGAACCTGTTCCGACTTCCAGTACCTTGTCCCCGGGACGGATGCGGGCGAGTTCCGTCATTATAGCGACCATGTAGGGCTGACTGATGGTCTGCCCGTGTCCGATTGGAAGAGGCCCGTCTCGGTAAGCTTCTTCCCGAATATGTTCGGGCACGAAAAGGTGTCGTGGCACTTTGGCGAAGGTCTCCAAGACGGCGCGATCCTTGATGCCCCGACGGACGAGTTGCTGCTCGACCATGAGCCGTCGGGCCCGAGCAAAGCGTTCGTCTCCCGGCGGCAGTTGTGCGTCTTGGGGTTCGCGCCGTGTCATTATCCCCTCACCCGGAGAAGCCCGGCAGCATACAGTCGGGTCCGGCGGCGCAAGCTCCGGGCTTTGCCAGACGAAAGCCGCGCCGGTGCTCGGGGCACGGCCCGAGGCGAGCCAAGGCTGCGTAATGTTCGCGAGTCGGGTAGCCCTTGTGTTGTGCAAAGCCGTAACCCGGATGGTGCCGATCAAGCTCTCTCATGATTTCGTCTCGCTCCACCTTGGCCAAAATCGAAGCCGCCGCAATCGACATGCTGCGGGCGTCACCGTGAACAAGGTTCGTTTGTTCACAGGTCAGCAAAGGAAGCCGGTGCCAGTCGACCAAAACGTGCTCGGGAGCCGGATCCAGTTGTGCGACGGCCCGCTGCATAGCCAGGATGGAGGCGTTGCGAATATTAAGATTGTCGATCTCCTCCACGGAGGCCCGCCCGATGCTCCAGGCAACAGCCTTCGACCGAATCAGCTCCGCCCCCTTTTCGCGCTGCCGCGCGGAGAGCCGCTTTGAATCATCGATCCCTGGCAAAACAATTCCCGCGGGGAGCATGACCGCCGCGGCGACAACCGGCCCCGCCAGTGGTCCGACCCCCGCTTCGTCGACGCCGGCGATTCGAGTCAATCCCCGCTTCCAGAGCGCCCGTTCAAACTCCCAGAAATCGCTCGAACTGGACCGCGGTTTGATCGCCCTTTGACGTTTGCTCATCGACATGGCTTTTCCCGTGAACCTTATGGTCCCGCGGACGGGAACGCCAGGCCATAGGAGGACTACGCAAAGACCCAATCGTACTCTAGAAAGATCAAATTCCCAAAGGCCTCGGGAACATGGAAATCGGGTTCCGGCGTAAACGTAGGCCTCCAAGCGTAATAACGGCGATCCGGGGCGGCGCCCGCAACGCGGTAGGCGTTCATCCGCCAAACCTCATCAATCCGGGGGTTGGCTTGGTTTCGAAACCGGTCATACATAGGAGCGAAAGGAATTTGTAGCCGTCCTTCCCAGACGCTCCGCTTGTCGTCCACCCGCGATTCCAGCAGCAGCCCCGATCTCCAATCCCAATCAAGTTCCTTTCTGGGCCTGTGTACATACAGGTCCAGCCACTGACCCAGCGGACTTACCTCAATCTCAAAATACCCAGGGGCACCTCGGGGACGTAGGAAAAATTCCAAGACGTCGTAGTTCCACAATTCGGGTACGGGACCGCCGAGGCCCAGGTCCGGATTCACATTGAGCCTGCCGAAGCGGCATGAAAAATCAATCGACAGGGCGGTCGAATTCCAGGCAAAGGCAAGGAGCGAAGCTTCGTCCCAGTCGGAGCGGTCAATACGGGATCCGTTCCAAAGCCGATTTAAGGCAATGCTCGACGGTCCGGAGTGGCAAACGTCCGCACGGAGCTTATCCAGGCGAAAGGCTAGAACGGCATTCTCCGGCATTTCCAACAGCATTATAGAATTGTGTTTCGTGAAAAGGACGAGGGTTGGACTTATCGGCCATGGTCGGTTTGGTGGTATGGTGCGGGAGCATCTCGCGGGACGGGTGCAGCTGCGGGTGTTTGACTCGGACGACCGTCGTTTGGAGAACGTTCCACAGCGGGCTTCCCTCTGTGAGGTTTGCAGCTCGGACTTCGTCGTTCTGGCTGTCCCTATTTCTTCGCTGCCCGGGCTTTTGGCCGAAATAGCTCCCTTGTTGCGTCCCGGCTGCACTGTTTTGGATACGTGCAGTGTGAAGGTGAGGCCGGTGGCCTGGATGCGCGAGAGCCTCTCTGAAGCGGTGGAGATTGTGGGAACGCACCCCTTGTTCGGTCCGGACAGCGGCCGAAACGGCATTGGCGGACATAGGATCGTCGTCTGTCCGGCCAGAGCCGCTCGTCAGACGGTGGAGCACATCTCTCGTTTCTTGTCAGAGCTTGGACTCGTTGTGCTTGAAGTCTCGCCGGAGGAGCATGATCGTCAGATGGCGCGTACTCAGGCGATCTTTCACCTTGTCGCCCAAGCAGTCCGCCGCCTCGGCTGGAGTCCGTCTCCTATCACGACACCGGGCCCTGAGCAGTTTTATCGGTTGGTTGAGAGCGTTCAAAATGACACGCCCCAGTTATTTCGCGATTTGGAGTTGCTAAATCCTTTCGCCGTCGAATGCCGCAAATCATTCCTGCGGGAACTGGAGCGTTTGGATACGGAACTGGTTTCTTCGACAGAGGCGCGGCGCAATTCTTGCGAGTTCGAATGAGTAGAAGTAGAAACCGTTCCCGCCGGGCGCCCTTCCAAGGGCATGCGGCGGTAAGCTTGGCCCGCGCAAGAAGCGTCTTGGCAGGATAAATGCAGGAACTGATTAGAAAACTGTTGATGGAGTTGGGGGAAGACCCTGATCGTGAAGGATTGCGCGACACCCCGCGGAGAGTAGAGGCGGCGCTACGCTTCTTGACCGCAGGGTATCGTCAAGATGTTCAGAAGATTCTGAACAACGCTCGGTTCACGGTCGAGTACGATGAGATGGTGATCGTTCGCGACATTGAGGTGTACAGCCTTTGTGAGCATCACTTGTTGCCCTTTTTCGGCCGGTGTCATGTTGGATACATTCCTCGTAACCAGGTGATCGGTTTGAGCAAGATAGCCCGCATAGTGGATGTGTTCGCCCGCAGACTTCAGGTGCAGGAACGTTTGACCCAGCAGATTGCCGAGACGGTCGAGAGAGCGATTGAACCACAGGGTGTGGCCGTCATCATCGAAGCTCAGCATCTTTGCATGATCATGCGGGGAGTGCAGAAGCAGAATTCGCGCATGATCACGTCGGCGATGCGGGGAGACTTTCTCGAGGATCAGCGCTCGAGAACGGAGTTTCTCGAGCTTGTGAGGACAAAAGCGGAGTGATTAAGGGTCTCGTTCGACTCGCGATTTTCATGACTCTCGGCTTAGGCGTCCAGGGCTGGGCTCAGGAGTATGATGCTCCGGACCTGTCGACGCCGACCGGGGAGAGCCAGGAGAACGGACAGGAGGGAGCCCTCGGTCCGATTCGAATTGAGGTGAATCTCGTTACGCTCCGTTTCACCGTTAAAGACCCCGAAGGGACGTTTGTCAACAACTTAAGTGCCGAGGATTTCGAGGTTCTTGAGAACGGACGTCCTCAGGAGATTCGCTTTTTTGAAGCTCCACGCCGGCGGGAAGGCAAACCTCGGCCGCTCTGGCTGGCGTTCCTGATCGACGTAAGTGGTAGCACGTTTGCCACGCGAGCTGAGGAGATACTGGCGGCTCAGGCTTTTCTCGAGAATGTGCACAGCCTGACCCGGGTCGGAGTGTTTGGCTTTGCCGAGCGCCTCATCGTCTTCGAAGACTTCACCACCGACCGCGGGAAGGCGCTACAAGCTTTCGCCGCGGCGCGCTCTCATATGGGGAAGACTTCCCTTTATGGCAATCTTGAAGAGTTGGGAAGAATCATGGCGGCCCGCTCCGGACCGGAAGACGATCGTGTCATCATCGTGGTCTCGGACGGTTTGGACGACGACTACGCAAGAGCTGAGCGGACGGCCCAGCTCCTGCGTGACTGGCGAGTCGTGGTCTACACCGTGTGGGTGCCCTCAGCGTTGGAGTTGTACATTTCGCCCAGCTATGGAGAAACCGGTGGCGAGTCTGCCTCCCGGAGCCGGCGGCAGAAAGAGGCTTTCGGCAGCCTCTCGGTGCTGACCGGAGGCCGGCACTTTGGTGGTTTTGAGGCGATCCTCGACTTCGACAGCGTCATGGCTGAGATCGAAAACGATCTGCTGGGGAACCTATACACCATCGGGTACGAGACGGAGTTTCCTTTCTTGGACAACCACTTGCGGGAAGTGGAACTGCGTACTGTTCGGCCGGAGCTGAAAGTGCAAGGCGTTTTCCGGCGGGCGGTGGACTGGGTGGAAGCCCGGCGGCGTTATGTGTCCGCGATGTTCTCTTCCCCGGGACCGGCTGGCGGTGCAGCGAATCCGCAGATGTTCGGGGAATTTCGGGACATCGCGGCCGAGTTGGACCTCCTTCGACGCCGACGGGAGGAAGATCTGGTTACCCTGCCGTTCCGACTGAAAATCGGTCCATACGCTTTGGCCCGTGACGAACGGGGAGGCGTTCGAACGTATTTCGGCGTTCTTGCCGTGCTCTACGATTCCTCGGGGCGGGAAGTGGCCCGGTTGAGGGAAGTTTTTCGCGCTCAACTCGATCCAAACCAGCTGCAAGAGGGCCGAGGGGTAATCTACACGAATCGGCTACTGGCTCCACCGGGGGAATACCGCCTCCAGGTCATTTTGCTGGAGATCCCGACGTGGCGCATGACGGTTTTCCAGCGTCCGGTCCAGGTTCGCTGAGGAGTGTCCGTCCGACGCGACTCAGTGAGGCCGTTACGTCTTGTTAGTTGGCGCCAAGGCTGTCAATAACACGGCTAAAGGGTACGGGTCAGCACCATGCAACGGGGGATCCCGGCAAGATCGGCCGCAACGGTTTGAGGCTGCCATCCAAGCTGTTGAGCCAGGCTTAGTAATCGTTCGGATTGGCCGAAGCCCATCTCCAGTACCAGGAAACCTTGCGACTTCAGGCAAGCATGAGCAGTGCGCAAGAGCGCCTCGTGAATCTCTGTCCCGACGGTGCCTGCATAGAGCGCAGTAGCGGGCTCATAAAGGGCCACTTCGGGGTCGATGAGAGGGTCTCCCGCGGCAACGTACGGTGGGTTGGAAACGATTGCGTCGAAGCACCGAAGGCTCCCGAAGGGCTCCAACAGGTCGGCGCATACCAACTCAACCCGTGTGCCGACTCCTAGGTAAAGGCTGTTTCTTCTTGCCACCCGAAGAGCGCTCATGCTTACGTCCGTGGCTACGACGCGCCAGTTCGGTCTCTCACACGCCAGTGTGACGCCGATGCATCCGGATCCGGTACCCACGTCTGCAACGATCGGCGGCGACGTTCGGAGGTTGAGCGAAAGAACGGTCTCGACAAGGAGTTCGGTCTCCGGTCGAGGAATAAGCACCCGTTCATCTACGAAGAACGACCGCCCGAAAAACTCTTGCCGGCCGCGGATGTACTGCAAGGGTCTCCCGGTGGTCCGTTGTTGGACAAGCTCCCGAAACTTCTCTGCTCTTTCGGGGGAAAGCTCGGTATCGAAATGGCCGAGAAGCCAGCTTCGAGGTCGCCGTAAGGTATCGGCGAGCAGGACCTCAGCGTCCGCCCGAGGGTTTCGCCGTCCGGCCTGTTGAAGGCATGCAACCGCCTCGGTGAGAAGCGAACGAACGGTTAGTGGCATAGTAAACGGAGCTTCAGGAAGCCATTTGAGCTTGTAGAGCCTCCGCCTGGTAGTGCGCGGCCAAGGCGTCAAGAATCTCGTCCAAGTCTCCGTCCAGGACGGCCTCCAGTCGGTAAAGGGTCAGATTCACTCGGTGGTCGGTGACTCGATTTTGGGGGAAGTTATAGGTGCGAATTTTCTCGCTGCGATCCCCACTCTTCACCATGCTGCGGCGGGTCTCCGCAATCGCTTCCTGTTGTTCCCGGATGGCGCGTTCGTATAGTCTTGAGCGCAACACGCGTAGTGCCTTAGCTTTATTCTTGATTTGAGACTTCTCGTCTTGGCAGGTAACCACCTCTCCCGTGGGCAAATGGGTGATACGAACGGCTGAGTAGGTGGTGTTGACAGACTGCCCTCCCGGGCCCGAGCTGCAAAACGTGTCAATGCGAAGATCGGCCGGATCGATCTCAATGTCGACGTCGTCGGCTTCAGGAAGTACGGCGACGGTGACGGCGGAGGTGTGAATCCGACCCTGTGCCTCGGTTTGCGGCACTCGCTGCACCCGATGAACGCCACTCTCGTAGCGAAGCCGGCTGTAGACGCAATCTCCAGAAATAGACAAAATCGCTTCTTTGATGCCTCCAACACCGGAGTAATTGGCCGCTAGAAGCTCTGCCTTCCACCCCTTACGCTCGGCGTAGCGGGCATACATGCGGAGTACTTCCTGAGCGAAAAGACTGGCTTCGTCTCCACCGGTTCCGGCCCGGACCTCCAGAATGACGTCCCGCTCATCGTTCGGATCCTTGGGCAGCAGTAAGCGGCGAAGCTCGCCCTCGAGTTCCTCGCTTTGCTCTTGCAGGCTCTCGACTTCGTCGCGGGCGAGCTTGACCAACTCGGGGTCCTTCTCTTGGCGAAGTAAGCGGCGCGTTTCCTCCAAATCGTGCACAAGCTTTCGGTAGCTGCGAAATCGCTCCACCACAGTCTCGAGATCCGCACGGGCCTGCGCAAGCTTGCGGTAACGGTTCAGGTCCTGAACCGTCGCGGGATCTCCCAATTGCGCCGAAAGGTCCTCGAAACTGGATTCGAGGGCTTGCAGCTTGTCGAGAAAATCTTGCGGCATCATCGGCGTCAGCGTCGATCCTTGAGCAGGCTCCCAAACTTCCGCTGGAAGCGCTCTACGCGCCCGGCGGTATCGACAAACTTCTGCTTGCCGGTGAAGAAGGGATGGCAATTGGAACAGATGTCCAATCGGAGTTCGCCCCCCCGAGTAGATCTCGTTTCCCAACTGGCTCCGCAGGCACAGCTGACTTTTACGACGTTGTATTCGGGATGAATTTCCGGTTTCATGTTCCTCACTTCTTGTTCTCAGCTTTGATCTCAATCACCTGGATTTGATGTGATCTCTGAAACCCGCCATCTTAGCAAAGCGGGCCGCGGTTGTCGATTTCCCGAGGGTAAGCGATTGACTTATGAAGCAGTTCTAGGCTATAAGAAACTTTCTAGGCAGCCGAATTCGGATGGACCCACTGAACGGTGGGGCCGGCTGCGGGCGGAGACGGCCTAGACTTCTCTTTTGTTCCCCAGGGGTTCGGTCAGGGGGAAGTGCTTGGGTGTTGGCTGTTCGCCGAATCCGAAACTTTACACGGAGGTTGTTCAGTAAACATGGCGCAAACGGTTGACGAAAAGACTGCTGGAAGAAGGAGCCAAGAGGCGGTCCAGAAGCCTCAGGTGGATGAAAGACTAGGACAGGACTTTGCCAGCATCTTGGAAGAATTCGATCAAAGTTCCGTCCCCTTTTCCGAGGGAGACGTCGTGCACGGCCGAGTCCTGAAAGTCTCGCCGGATTGGGTCGTGGTCGATGTGGGTTTCAAGTCGGAAGGTCTGATTCCAGCTTCGGAATTTAAGGACGACTCCGGTGAGGTCAACGTTAAAGCGGGCGATCAGGTAGACGTACTTTTGGAAAGCATAGAGCCGGACGGCTCGGTGATTCTTTCCCGCGAGAAGGCCGAGAGGATGCGTATCTGGGACAAGATCGAGAAGGCCTTCAACGAGCAAACCGTTCTCAAAGGGACGGTCGTAGACCGGGTTAAAGGTGGACTTTCCGTCGACATCGGAGTTAAGGCGTTTCTGCCCGGATCTCAGGTGGATATGCAGCCGGTTCGCAATCTCGACAGCTTTAAGGGTGAGGAAATCGAGGTCCGGGTCATTAAGGTAAACAAACGCCGGGGCAACATTGTCCTGTCGCGCAAGGCCGTTCTTGAGGAAGAGTTCTATCGCAGGAAGGAGGAGACGCTTCGGACCCTGGAGGAAGGAAAGGTGGTCAAGGGCATAGTGAAGAACTTGACCGACTACGGGGCCTTTGTGGACCTGGGCGGGATCGACGGTCTGCTTCACATTACCGATATGTCCTGGGGAAGAGTCAATCACCCGTCAGACCTGTTCCAAGTCGGGCAGGAGATTGAAGTAAAGGTCCTGAAGTTCGACCGTCTCGAGGAACGGGTCTCCTTAGGGTACAAGCAACTTGCTCCCGACCCTTGGTTGGCCGCCGCCGAGAAATACCCCAAGGGCAGACGGGTCAAGGCGAGGGTGGTCAGCGTGACCGATTATGGAGCCTTCGTGGAGCTGGAACCTGGGGTCGAAGGGTTGATTCACGTTTCCGAGATGAGCTGGAGTCGACGGATCAAGCATCCTTCCAAGCTGGTTCAGGTTGGTGATGAAGTGGAGGCGGTGGTCCTGGAGGTTGATCCGGAAAACCGACGCATCTCTCTCGGCATGAAGCAAATCGAACCCAATCCTTGGGAGCAGATAGCTGAAACGTATGCCATCAATTCGGTGGTGCGGGGTGTTGTCCGGAACATGACGGAGTTCGGCGCCTTTGTCGAGGTGGAAGAAGGCATTGAGGGGTTGGTGCATATCTCCGACTTAAGCTGGACGAAGAAGATCAAGCATCCCTCCGAGGTTCTGCAAAAGGGCCAGGAAGTGGAAGCCGTCGTATTGAACGTTGACGCCGAAAACCAACGTCTCTCACTGGGTATCAAGCAGCTGCAGCCCGACCTCTGGGAAGAGTTTTTCTCCCGCCATCAGGTGGGTGACGTGGTACGTGGAAAGATTATCCGGCTGACCAGCTTCGGCGCCTTTGTCGAGGTGGAAGAAGGCATTGAGGGGTTGTGCCACGTCTCAGAGCTGAGCACCCGGCGGGTTGAGAATCCTGAGGAAGAACTTCAGGTCGGTCAGGAGATGGAATTTAAGATCATCAAATTGAACTTATTGGAGCGCAAAATCGGACTCTCGATCCGGGCTTTAGCGGAAGAAGAGGGAGGGGAAGAGCGCTGGAGTTATACGCCCGAGGTCGGCACTGCGTCGATTGGCGAAATTGCGGGTGATCAGCTGGGCGAGCTGAGGCGACGCGCGGAAATGGCGCAAGGAGGCAACCAAGATGACGAAAGCTGAGCTCGTGGACGGAATCGCGACCAGGACTGATTTGAGCCGGCGTGAGGCCGAAGTCATTGTTCAAACGATCCTGGACGGCATCATCGAGGCCTTGCGCCGAGGCGAAAAAGTTGAGCTGAGGGGTTTTGGCAGCTTCCGTGTTCGGGAGCGCTCGCCTCGCCAGGGTCGAAACCCCAAGACGGGTGCAACGGTTCGTGTCCCCGCCAAGAAGGTTCCATACTTCAAGCCCGGCAAGGAGCTGCGCGAGCTGATCAACTCTTGAGTCCCCGGGCATGGAAAATCTTTGGACGCCGTGGCGGTTTCATTATCTGAAGCAGGCTGCGGAGCAGGATGATTGTGTTTTCTGCCGATTGATCAGCGATCCCCCCGAGAAGGACCGGGAAAACCTGGTAGTGTACCGCGGGCGGCGTGTTTTCGTTGTTCTCAATCGTTTTCCGTATACCTCCGGTCATCTATTGATCGTCACGCGCCGGCACATCGCCAACTTGGTTGGGGCGGAGGATGAGGAGCTTTCCGAGACGATTCTGGAAGCCCGCCGCTGGCAGAAGATTCTTACGGAAGTTTATTCGCCGGACGGGTTCAATATCGGCTTCAACCTTGGTCGGTGTGCCGGCGCCGGAGTCGCGGGTCACTTGCACCTGCACGTGGTACCCCGTTGGAGCGGCGACTCCAATTTCGTCGCCGTAATCGGTCAGACCCGAGTGATTCCTGAGTTGTTGGAAACCACGTATGAGAAGCTTTCCTCGGCCGTGCATAACCGGTAAAAACGGCCGAATGGTCGTTTAGCAGGGACCGCTTTGGGTGGGCCGACTCAATCGAAACGCGCTTTCTTTGGGAGGGTTACCGCCTAAAGCGATTTCTCTAGGCGAATTTGAAGGGATCCATTCTAACTGCTTGTAAAATCAGCATAATCATTAAACTCTCGAGGGATTTGTTGCCCCCCCTTTCGGGGCCGTGGTAGCGTATCGCTCCGTCGACCAAGGTTGTCGAGGGTTATCCGGACGATAGAAAGTGGGCGGTTTTCCACAGATTGTGGAAAAGTTGTGGATAACGGTCGGCGGGGGACTTGCGACGACGGGTAGAAGCCCCTCCGGGTTGTGCGAGGGGAGGACCGGTCCTGGAGGTTAAGCGAGGAGCATGGTGACATGGGAGCAGATTCTCAAGAACGTTTCGATACGCGTTTCCCCGCAGAATTTCGACATATGGTTTCGGCCGACCTCTCAGTGCCGCTTTGATCCCACTCAAGGGCGGCTTATTGTTTGGGTTCCGAACGGGCATTTCAAGTATTGGCTTTCCGAGAACTATCTCCCGGTAATCCGGGAGGCGATGGTGGAACTGGGGCATGGCGACGTGTCGGTGCAGTTCGTGGTAGCTTCGGAATTGGAAGCCTCGGAAGAGAGCGGAAGTCGGGGAGCTGCGGTCCGGCCGGTTCAGGGCTTGAACCCTAAGTACACCTTCGGAAGTTTCGTCGTCGGAAGGTCGAACCAGCTGGCGCAGGCCGCCGCCGTCGCCGTGGCGGAGAATCCTTCGTGCGGCTACAACCCGCTGTTTCTTTACGGTGGTGTGGGGTTGGGAAAGACCCATCTCATGCATGCGATTGGTCATCGCATTCTGGCGGAAAGACCGCAAACCCGTCTCCTCTACATCTCGGCCGAGCGGTTTGTCAACGAGCTGATCCAAGCGATTCGCTATGAGCGAATGGTTGAATTTCGTGAGCGCTATCGCAGTGTCGACGTGCTGTTGATGGACGACGTGCAGTTTTTGGCAGGCAAAGAGAGGACGCAGGAAGAATTCTTCCACACGTTCAATACCCTTTACGACAACCAGAGGCAGATCGTTCTTTCGAGCGACGCTCCACCACGGGCCATCCCGACGCTGCAGGAGCGCCTCCACAGCCGTTTCGAATGGGGCCTAATCGCCGACATCCAAGCGCCCGACCTCGAGACCAAGGTGGCTATTCTCCGCAAGAAAGCAGAAGAACGAGGGATCGTCGTTCCGGAAGATGTGGGGCTGTTCATTGCCGGTAACATCCGTTCCAACATAAGAGAACTTGAGGGGGCATTGATTCGGTTGATCGCGTACAGTAGCCTGACGGGTGAGCCCATTTCGCTGGAACTGGGTCAGCGGGCTCTAAAGAACCTGGTGGCTCAGGCGGCACAGGAGGTGACGATCCAGCGGATTCAGCGTTGCGTGGCGGAATACTTTTCGATGAAGGTTGCCGATCTGAAGGCGCGCAACAACTCCAGGCGTGTGGCCCAGCCGCGCCAATTGGCTATGTTCTTGAGTAAGGAGCTGACGCAGAATTCTTTATCGGAGATCGGCAAAGAGTTCGGCGGTAAGCACCATACCACGGTACTGCACGCCGTCCGCAAGGTGGAAGAGCTGCGGGAACAGGATCCGCAGCTCCGGGCGACGTTGGAGCGTCTGAAGGATGCTGTCAAGCTGTAGCGACGGCGAAGGGGGGTGCATGGATCTGTCGGTAAGTCGAAGCCGCATTCTGCGGGAACTTCAGTTTGTCCAAGGGGTCGTCGAGCGGAAAACAACGGTTCCCGTCTTGGCGAATGCGTTACTTGAAACGAAAGGAAATCAGCTTACGGTCACCGCTAGCGACCTGGACGTAACGCTTCGCTGCTCTTGTGCTGCGGACATTCGTGTGGCCGGTGCCTTGTCCGTCCCAGCAAGGAAGCTGTTCGACATTATCCGGCTCTTGCCGGAGTCCGACGTGCATATGAAAGCCCTCTCGTCGGACTGGATGCAGATTACTTGCAGCCGGGCACGTTTCAAGATCCCCAGTCTTCCGAAAGAGAGTTTTCCGGTGATTCCGGCGGTGACGGGTGACGGGCTTAACCTCCCGGCGGACGCCCTGCGGCGAATGATCCCTCGTTGTAGCTATGCCATTACCCAGGAAGAGACCCGGTACACCCTCAGCGGTGCCCTGTTGCGGGTGACTCCGGGGGGCCTGACGATGGTCAGTTCGGACGGCCACCGCCTTGTGGTGTTGGACTACGGAGCTCCCTTCGACCAGCTCGTCGACCGGGTAGAGGCACTAGTTCCTAAGAAGACCTTGCTGGAGTTGGGCAAGCTGGTGGCGGAAGGGGATGCGCCGGTGCAATTCGGCCTTTCGCAGAATCACCTGTTCTTCACAGTCGAGGGTCGTTTAATGGTTTCGCGCGTCCTAAGCGGTCGCTTCCCCAATTACGAGATGGTGATCCCCCGAGATAACCGGATCGTGATGAGAGCTCCGACCGGAGAACTGACGGAAGCATTGCGTCGGGTCAGCATCATGACCGACCTGGAAAGTCGTGGAGTTTGTATGGCGCTGGAACCGGGGTCGGTCGATCTTTTGGCCACCAGTCCGGACGCCGGTACGGCGTCCGAGAGCCTGCCGGTCGCGTACGAGGGACCCGCTCTGAAGGTGAACTTCAACGCCGAGTACCTACTGGATTTCCTCACGACGGTGGAATCCACCGAAGTGGATTTCTTCTTCAAGGACCACGAAGCCCAAGTCCTGGTGAAGCCTGCCAAGGAAGCCGATGGAGAGGATCCGTTGGAGTACTCTTACGTGATCATGCCTTTGAAGTAGAAGGTCGGTCGTTTCGAGCCTCGATTCGGGATAGAATCTGAAGTAAGAGGGCCGGCGTACTTCCTCCGAGGGGCTGCATTTTCGTTGCTGGGCGCGCGGGCCATTTCCGAAGGCCTCAAGGGCTCCCTGTGCCTGGTGAGGCTGAAGGGGAAGGACCTTCACCTCCCGGCGGCGGACGGGCGAGGCGAGCGGACGTCGTTCTCATCCGAAGCGTTTCTTGGTCGTTCGGCTGGTTGCAAGTGGTGAAAAATAGAGGAGTTGGCAGGGGGACGCAACAAGCGAAGGTACCCTGGGCGGTGGTATAAT
Organism: Acidobacteriota bacterium; assembly: GCA_033811955.1. Lineage (GTDB taxonomy): Bacteria > Acidobacteriota > UBA6911 > RPQK01 > JAPXNP01 > JAPXNP01. Next base: position 5,512 of record JAPXNP010000006.1, on the reverse strand, counting down.
TCGTTGGAGCGTCATTCTAATTCCGTTTGAATGATGTCTCGGTCCACAGTTTTGGTTGAACCGAACCGTGAGGAATGGCCGGGAGAATCGCAAAAGTGATGGTGGGGTTCGAGGTGTAGCGGCCGGCACAGGTGGGTTGATACGCGGTCACCGCTACTTCCAGTGAGCAGGCTTCCCGCCGCTCGGCGATTAGGCTGAGCGAGGCGGCGACTTTGACCTCTTTTCCCCCATGTAGAGACAGGACGACCATGGACACTTCCCTAAACTCCCTGGAGAAAGACGTAGCCGGTGTGCAAACCGGTGAAGAGACGTACACGGCCGAAAAGATCAAGGTTCTGGAAGGACTTGAGGCGGTTCGGAAACGTCCCGCGATGTATATCGGCTCGACGGGTCCGGCCGGATTGCACCACCTCGTGTATGAGGTGGTGGACAATTCGGTGGACGAGGCAATGGCAGGCTACTGCCGGAATGTGGAGATTACGATTCACGTTGACAATTCCGTGACCGTCATCGACGACGGTCGCGGCATTCCGGTGGACATTCTTCCTGCGAAGGGTCTGCCGGCTGCGCAGGTGGTGATGACCGTACTCCATGCCGGGGGGAAGTTCGATAACGAGGCATACAAGGTGTCGGGCGGACTTCACGGCGTTGGGGTTTCGGTCGTCAACGCCTTGTCAAGCGAGCTCCATTTGGAAATCTGGCGGGCCGGTAAGGTATATGCCCAAAGCTACGCTCGCGGCATACCCGTAACCGAGTTGCGCGAGCTGGGCCGGACGACCCGTCGGGGCACCAAGATCACTTTTCGACCGGACGAAACCATTTTTGAGACCACGGAGTTCAACTACGAAACGCTCTCGCAAAGAATGCGTGAGCTGGCTTACCTGAATCCAGGCCTCCGCATTGCGATAGAGGACCTCAGAACCGAGCGTCGGCAGGAGTTTTGCTACGAAGGTGGAATCGTCGACTTCGTTCGTCATCTGAATCGGAATCGGAACGTCTTGCACGACCCCCCGATTTCGTTCGCTGTGGACCGTGACGGCGTACAGATCGAGGTCGCACTGCAGTACAACGACGGTTACAACGAAACCTTGTTTTCGTTTGCCAACACCATCAATACGGTAGAAGGCGGGACGCATTTAGCCGGGTTCAAAGCGGCGCTGACACGGAGTCTTAACGCCTACGCAACGGAGCTCGGCCTTCTGAAGGATCTGAAGCAAAATCTCAGCGGCGATGACGTGCGGGAAGGTCTCACCGCGGTGATCAGCGTCAAGCTCCCCAACCCACAGTTTGAAGGTCAGACGAAAGCGAAACTTGGAAACAGCGAGATCCGCGGTTTGGTCGAGACGGTATGTAACGAGCAGCTCACCTTGTACCTGGAGCAGCATCCTGCGGAGGCGCGGCGGATCGTGGAAAAGGCGATTGAGGCGGCCCGAGCCCGGGAGGCCGCTCGCAAGGCGAGGGACTTGACCCGGCGCAAAGGAGCTCTTGAGAACTTGTCTTTGCCCGGGAAACTGGCTGATTGTCAGGAAAGGGATCCTGCGGAGGCGGAGCTCTTTATCGTCGAAGGAGATTCGGCCGGTGGGTCGGCCAAGCAGGGTCGTGATCGACGGACACAAGCGGTGCTGCCTATCAAGGGGAAGATTCTGAACGTAGAGAAGGCGCGTTTCGATAAGGTTTTGACTAATGATGAGATTGCCACCATCATTTCGGCCCTTGGCACCGGGATCGGTCCCGAAGATTTCGATCCAGCGAAGCTTAGGTACCACAAGATCATTATCATGACCGATGCCGATGTGGACGGCAGCCACATCAGGACGCTGCTGCTTACGTTCTTCTACCGGCAAATGACGGAGTTGATTCGACGGGGTCACATCTATATCGCCCAGCCTCCCCTGTTTCGCGTTCAGGTCGGCAAGAAGGAGACCTACCTACATCGGGAGAGAGAGCTGGCCGACTTCTTGATGGAGAGGGCGACGGAAAACGTAGCCGTCGTGGTGGATCCGCCGGGGATTCGCTATGAAGGGGAAGAGCTGGTAAAGCAGTTACGGGCCATTCTGGACTACCGGACGTTGCAGGAGAAAATGGTGCGAAAGCTTGGCGGAAACGGGCTGCTGGAACGCGTACTGGAAGCGTGGCTGGCGATGCGCGAACAGCGGGTGAAGGCATCACTTGATCCGGATATGACATTGGGACAAGGTGGGAGTGAGGTCCTGGCCGATCGGACCGTATTGGAATCGCTTCGAAGCCGGCTGGAAGCCCATGGAATTGAGGTTGGGGTGACGGAGGATCGGGAGCACGGCCTGCCCTGTCTGGTTATTCGTGGCGACGGAGGCTTTCAGCTGGAATTGAACTACGATTTCCTTTCTTCGGCGGAATGGCTTCGTCTCGTGGACCTTTACAGCACAGTCCAATCGTTCTTTCGGGGGGTGGTGAAAGTATTTCAAAACGGAGGTGAACCGCACGTGACGCACCCCGAGCAGTTGGTGGATTGGCTGCTTGAAGCCGGCAAGAGGAACGTGGGAATCCAGCGGTACAAAGGGTTGGGGGAGATGAACCCGCTGCAGTTGTGGGAAACGACGATGGATCCGGCCAATCGAAAGTTGCTCCAGGTGACTATTGAGGATGCCATTGAGACCGACGAGATTTTTACGATTCTGATGGGCGACCAGGTCGAGCCGCGTCGGCGCTTCATCGAGGAAAATGCTCTGAACGTCCGGAACTTGGATATCTAGGAGGCGTCATTCCGGCCGATAACGGATTAACTGCTGTTGAGTTGAGAACATGAGCGAAGGAAACCAGGAAATCCGAGTCAACATTGAAGAGGAAATGAAGTCCTCGTACCTGGATTACGCCATGTCCGTCATCGTAGGACGGGCGTTGCCGGACGTCCGGGACGGGCTGAAGCCGGTTCATCGCCGTGTACTCTTTGCGATGCGGGAACTGGGCAATTTCCATAACAAGCCTCACAAGAAGTCGGCCCGCGTGGTGGGAGAGGTTATAGGTAAGTATCATCCCCATGGAGAGGCGGCGGTTTACGACACGATTGTTCGGATGGCACAAGACTTTTCAATGCGGGAGCCGCTGATCGACGGGCAAGGGAATTTCGGCTCCATCGATGGTGACTCCCCGGCGGCGATGCGGTACACCGAGGTTCGCATGTCGCGCCTGGCTGAGGAGTTGCTGGCTGATATCGACAAGGACACCGTGGACTTTCAGCCCAATTACGATGAATCGCTGCTGGAGCCGGTAGTCCTGCCGACGAAGGTGCCGAACCTTCTGTTGAATGGTGCCTCTGGGATTGCCGTTGGAATGGCCACAAACATCCCGCCGCACAACTTGGGAGAGTTGGTGGATGCTCTTTTGCTGATTTTGGATCGGCCGTCGGTGAGCCTGAAGGAAATCCTGGAAGTCCTTCCGGGGCCCGATTTCCCGACGGCGGGGTTCATATACGGGACCGCCGGTATCCGCCAAGCATACGCTACAGGGCGTGGAATTCTGCAGATGCGGGCCCGGACAAGGTTCGAAACAGTCGGTCGAGATAGAACCGCCATCATCATCGAGGAGCTTCCCTTTCAGGTAAACAAGGCGCGTCTGGTGGAACGCATTGCCCAGCTCGTGCACGAAAAGAAGCTGGACGGCATTTCCGATTTGCGGGACGAGTCGAGCCGTGAAGGCATGCGAGTGGTCATCGAGCTGAAACGGGACGCCGTTCCTGAGATCGTACTAAATAACCTTTACAAACTCACTCCGATGCAGAACTCGTTCGGGGTGAATCTTCTAGCCCTTGTCGACGGCCGTCCCCAGGTGCTCACCTTGAAGCAAATGCTGGAGCTCTTCCTGGAGCACCGCAGGGAGGTTGTCCGGCGCCGGTCGGCTTTCGAGTTGGATCGTGCGGAAAAGCGGGCTCATATCTTGGAAGGGTTGCAACGGGCGCTGGATCAGCTGGATGAGATTATCGCTCTGATTCGTGCCTCGTCCTCTCCACCCGAGGCGAGGGACGGCCTGATGGCGCGGTTCGGCTTTTCCGAGGCGCAAGCGCAGGCAATCTTGGAGATGCGCTTGCAGCGACTGACGGCCTTGGAACGGGAGAAGATTCTGGAAGAACTCGAGAATCTACGCAAGGAAATCGCTCGCCTTCGGGAGATTCTTTCCAATGAGGCGGCCTTGAAAGAGGTTATTCGGTCGGAGCTTGAAGAACTCAAGCGAGCCTTTGCGAACCCCAGACGGACGGAGATCGTCGAAGCGACCGCGGACCTGACTCTCGAAGATCTGATCGCGGAAGAGACGGTGGTTATCACCGTTACGAGGGCGGGCTATGTGAAACGGACTCCTCTAAGCGTATATCGAACCCAGGCCCGGGGCGGAAAGGGTCGACGGGGCATGGCGACGGCGACCGAAGAGGATCTGATTAAGTACCTGTTCGTGGCGAACACCCACGCCTATCTGTTGGTCCTGACGAATCTCGGGCGCATCTATTGGTTGAAGGTATATGAGATTCCTAACGTAGGGGCGTCCGGCCGCGGAAAGCCGATCATCAATCTTATCTCTCTGGAAGAGGGTGAGCAGGTGGCCGATATCCTGGCCGTGGAGGAGTTTAGTGCGGACCGCTACGTGTTCACCGTTTCCCGGGGCGGCACGGTCAAGAAGACGTCACTGGCCGCCTATTCCCGGCCTCGAAGCGGGGGTATCGTCGCTTGCGGACTGGACGAGGGAGATCAAGTGCTTCGAGCCGCGCTGACCCGAGGCAAGGACGAGATCTTCTTGGCGACCGCCGGAGGGAAGGCGATTCGCTTCAGCGAGGAAGATGTGCGTCCCATGGGCAGAACGGCGGTCGGGGTCCGCGGGATCGAGCTGGAGACAGGAGACGCGGTTGTCTCTATGTGCGTGATCCAAGACACCGGGAGGGGCGAGGTCTTGGCGGTGACCGAAAGAGGCTTCGGGAAGCGGACGCCCTTGAAGTTCTATCGGCTGCAACGTCGCGGCGGACAAGGTGTCATCAACATCCGACGGAATGAACGCAATGGGTCCGTGATCGGCGTGTGCTATGTGAATGGCGACGGAGACTTGATCCTGGTGACGGAACAGGGCAAACTCATTCGCTTGCCGGTGGAACAGGTTCGATTGACGACGACGCGCGATTCTATGGGTGTACGACTCATCGATCTGGAGGAGGGCGATCGAGTGGCGGATATAACCTGGGTGTCGGCTGAAGAGAACGATGAATGAACCGGCAGACTCTAGTGGCAGGCCTTGGGTGTTGCTGGTTCCCCTGGTAACCCTCGCGTGGGGCGCCTACTCGGTACGGGTAAGCCGCCCGGATTTCGAGGTGGCGATGCAGCGAGCCCACCAGCTTTGGCGCGTAGGAGCTTACGAAGCGGCGCTCGGAGCTTATCTGGAATTGGCGGATACTCCGGGCTCGGGCCGGTGGGCGGCGCAGGCTCTTCTGGAGGCGGCCCGTATCAGTTACCAGAGCCTGGGTCAGCAGGCGACGGCGGTGCATCTTTTGCAACGC
>JAPXNP010000005.1:0-23573 GCA_033811955.1 Acidobacteriota bacterium | reverse complement strand
GGAGCCCTAGTATTCATGGCCCGCCTTCCAAGCAGATGTTGGGAAGGCGGAAACCGTTCAAACCCGTTCAATCCCTACTGCCCCCTAGCAGACCAGCCCGGAAAAGGAAGTACAGTAGCGTCATCAGGGTGGAGACGGCGGCCGCGACGTAGGTCAAAGCCGCCGCGTTTAAGACGGCCGCCACGCCTTCCCGCTCCCGATCCGTGACGATACCGTACTCGGTCAGTAACCGCTTGGCCCGCCTGGAAGCATCGTACTCGACCGGAAGGGTGACGATCTGGAACAGCAATACCGCGGAAAACAGAACGGCACCGACCAACACCAGGTTGAGCGAGCCCAGAATCAAGCCGAGAAACATCACCAAGTAGCCCAGAGACGAGCCGATGTTGGCGGTGGGCACCAGTACCGAGCGCAGCCAAAGGGGAGCATATCCGGTAGCGTGCTGAATGGCGTGTCCCGCCTCATGAGCGGCGACACCCACGGCCGCCACCGACGGGGACGAATAGACTTCGTCGGAGAGCGCCAGGGTCTTCGTCACCGGGTTGTAATGATCCGACAGCATACCTTGGGCGCGTCGGATCGTCACTTCCGGAACGCCCGCCTGACGAAGTAGTAGGGCCGCCGCTTCGGCTCCGGTCAGCCCCCGTGCCGTCGGAACGCGCGAAAACTTCTTGAAGCTCGACTTGACCCGAATACTTGCCCAAATCGACAAGAGTAACGCCGGAAAGATAAACAGTAGGTAAATCGGATCAAAGATCATGGTCTTCCTCTTTCGAAACCGTCCCTTTCGTTACGTTTCGGTCTTTCCCCACCTAGTGTTAGATCACCCTTCGCCAAATTCCATCTTTGCGCCGGACCTTCTGATTTTACAGCGGTCCACCCAGTGTTGAACGTCTACGTACCCATCATGGACCGATTTTGGACAGCTTACCTATGTTAGATGCGACAGAAGCGCGATTGATTCAAATTAGATGCGTGCCGACGTGGATAGGGCGCCGGACCGGAGTGCGGCCGTCCCGGCCGCCGCCGCAGCTGTGAGAGAGTCGCCTACCCGCAGTCGCAGGCGGGACGCCTGTGCTCCTGGAATGCGCGGTACCTCCGACGGCGGATCACTCGACTACCACCGCCGTACCGTAAGCCATCCATTCCGCCGCTCCCGCCGCCACTTCGGTGTTGGCGAAGCGAACGCAGATCACCGCATTGGCACCGAGCTCCCGAGCCTCCTCAATCATTCGATCCAAAGCCTGCTCTCTGGCTTCGGCCATCAACTTTACGTACTCCGGGATCTCGCCGCCCACCAGGTTTCGCAAGACGGCCAGGATGTCCCGTCCCAGATGACGAGCCCGCACCGTGTTCCCCCGCACCAACCCGAGCGTCCGGATAATCCGTTTGTTTGCGATCTCGGAAGTCGTCGTGATGATCATTTCAGAACTCCTCGGTATTTGTCGCTCCGACGGGTACGCAGACGTTCGCTCAGTACGGAAAGAAACAAGAGTCCAAAACCCAAGAAAAGGGCAAACACCAAAATCTTGAGGAACAGCGGTTCGCCCGAAGCGAACGCCAGCTGAAACAGGCCATAGGCGGTCGTCACGACCACCCAGACCAACAGAATGGCCCAACCCAGACTGCGTCCGGACTTCTCCAGAATTGTGGTTTCCATGAGATGCCACTCCCGGTCTGCCGGCTGCGGGATGTCCAAGCGCCTGGTCGCCTCTTGAGCCGCCCGCAGTTCCTCCAACACGGCTCGGCATCCGGCGCAATCGGCCAGATGTATCTCCACGCGCTGACTTTGCTGTTGTGTCAATTCTCCGTCGAGATACCCGGAAAGGGCCGTCTCAATCTCTTCACACTTCATGATCTGTTCTCGTGCAGCCTACTTCCGACGCCCCGCAGCAAAGCGGCCAAGTTACGACGGGCGTGGTGCAGGCGCGACATGACCGTACCTAAAGGGATGTTTAGGATCTCTGCGATTTCCGAGTAAGAATGTCCTTGGTAATCTTTCAAGAAAACGATCTCCCTGTGGTCACCACTCAACTTTTCAAGCGCCTCCCAGACCTCGTTCCGAAGTACTTGCCGGTCGGCCGCAATATGGCGGTAATCCTCCAGCGTGGATGCCAACTCGTCGGCCGGCCGCCGTTGCTTTCGCCTCAGGTGATCGATGCATTGGTTCCTTACGATGGTCAACAACCAGGGACCGAAGCGACGCTCTCGGTCGAACAGCCGGATATTTTCCAAAACTTTGATGAAAGCCTCCTGTACTACGTCGCGCGCATCCTCTGCGTTATGCAGGTACTGGAAGGCAAACGCATAAGCCCTGCCGCGATGCAGGCGGAACATCTCGCCGAAGGCGGCTTGATCCCCTTGCTGGATACGGTCCAAGAGCTCCTCCTCGGTCATCTTCGGCGGCAACCCTGCAACATCGCCCATAAATACGCTTCCACGCTTTGGCCTATTCAAAGAAGACACCGGCCGTTATGCGTAGAGCCGAGCCGTCTGAAATTGCCCGGCGCACCCGGGTCGTTTCTCCGATACATCGCAAGCCGGTACCAGGAACAGCCGGGAGGGGGCCCATTGCGAATCGGCTCTCGGTGGTTTCCTTTGAGTTGTTGGATTTCCGGTTCACGACGCCTCCTGTTAGGACGCTCGTCGGGGCGTCAGCCGATCCTTCCAGCCCTCGGCGCGGCGTAGATCATAGCGCGAATCAAAAGCGACGGCCGGTGGAAGGTGCGCAGTCGGGGTTGCCGCCGTAGCAGTGAATGCGGTGCCGAGCGAAAAGAGGGCTCGCGCGGTGGTATCGGCCGGCGGTGCCCCCCCGTATGTTGGGGGAGAGCGCCCGCCTGGAAGGTTGCCCGGTCGTGCTCAAGTGAGGGGAGGTGAGACGATGCGACCGGGAACCTCCGGGGCGGGCGTGCAGAAGGAGAGGATGCTGTGGCATAAGGTCTTCGAAAAAGACGGCGCTGCTTGGGTGCGGCCTGGTACACGGTGAGGACAGCGCTCGCCTCGAGGGGCGATGACCGGCACGCCCGGCATCCTTCTCCCGAGGGGCCAAAGCGAGAGCGGAGCCGGAGCAAAGCTCATTGCAAGCTCGAACAGGACGGGTTCAGCGTGCCGAGCCCCCCGATCAGGGGGAACCGTCGCCTTCGTCCATGTCTGCCCGGCTCCTGCCCTACGCACCACCCTTGACTCCCTCGACTCCTATGGCTTTGTATTGCGTTCTCTCCCCATTCAGAAGGAGGCGAATAAACTTTCACACATTTCGTCTCGTCTGTCAACCAAAAAAAGCGAAAAGTGAAAATTTTGTTGGGTGCGGCGGTTTCGCGAGCGCTCCGAGGGTGCACAGAGCACGAACGGCGCAGATCCGCCTATCTTACCGAACCCACGGACTCAATCCGAAGCGAACTAACCCGCTCAGTTACACGGCTTCTCCCAAACCGGCCAATTTTCCTTTCCCCGTCTGTATCACGGAGCATCTCCGAATTGGAAAAGCCGGTCGCGTCATTCATCTTCCGCGGCTCGGCCGGTCGGGTCGGATCGTCGTCCCGTCGACGCCGCTGAGAAAGAAAAAGCGACCGCCGATCGATTCTTTGTGCCATTCAGGGGGCAAAGGTAGCCTGAATCCGCTGGTTCGCCGTATGCTCAAGGATGGAGCCGAACGGTGGATCGACGGCGAGGGCCTTCACATTTCCTGCGTCTTTGGGCCATAGTGATGCTCATCGGTGCGTTGCTGATGGGTCCACTGGCCCTGTTTTCCTTCGGCCTCGTATCCTTCACCGCGCTGCTCTATTTGTGGTTTAAAGAAACCAGACGTGGCTCCCGGAGTCGGGTAGACATCCTCAACGGTCTCATGCTGGCTCTCTCCGCCGTCTGGTTCATAGTGAACCTCGTCGTCGAGTTTGGTCCCATCGAATGGACCGGCTGGGCGATGGCCATGGCTTTTCTCTTTCCTCCCCTGGTGCTCGATCTGTTCGTTTCCGAAGCGGCTTACCGGACGAAATTCTTCCACCGATTGGTTAAGGGTGTGTACGTTGTGTCGGTGTGCGGTGCAACGGCCGCCGCATACCTCATGCTGGAGGGTCCCATCTCAGGCACCTCACTCGAGTTCTGGTGTCTGTTCGGTGGGATGGCCCTGCTGTTCGGGGTGGCCGGCGGAGGCAGCATTTTTGTACTTTCCCGGGCTCCTTCCGCCGAGACGAGTGCAACACGGGAGGCCGCCCGGATGAATGTGGCGTTGCTGATCGCCATGGTGCTGACCGTCGGAGGTCTCATCGGCCTCCAGCTTTTTGGGGAGCGTTGGCTGGAAGCCTTCTGGCCTTACGTTTTCTTGATTCCCCGGTCTATGCCGCTTTTGTTCCTTTTCTTCAATTCGTACTACGAACAGAGCTTTTGGTTCTTTGATGTCTTCATCAAACGGGCGACGTATTTCTTTCTTGCCTTGGTCATTCTGGTCGGCCACTTTTCTTTACTGACACGGGTGATCGAGGTGTTCCAGCCGGCATCCCGGTTACATCCGTGGATTTATGCGCTTTCGCTGGTGCCGTGGCTCATGTTGGCGCCGTACCTGTGGGATGTCCTGGAGAGTTTCCTGGATCGAAGCTGGCTGGGGCGAAGGTCGTCTTCGCTGGAAGCCGTGGATGAGTTTCTGCGCGAAGTGCGTTCGGCGCGCAGCCGGCGGGAACTGATCGGGGGCACGGAGCGTGCTTTGCAGAGGCTGTTTCAGACGGACGCCCGAGTGGTGTTTGAAGGCGAAGAGAAGATCGGGTTTCAACCGGAGCTGCGGGTTCCGTTGCGGGGACTGGAGAGTGAAAAAGGGGAAGTCTGTCTCGGACCTCGGCCCAACGCCGTGCCCTACTTTGGGGCGGACCGGGTTCTGGTCGAGGCGGTGACGGAGGTGCTCTCCCATCTGCTCCATTCGTTGAGACTGCAGGAGGAACTGCGGGAGCAGGAGAAGAAAAAACAGGAGCTGGCCCTGGAGGCCGGACAGGCACGCTTGCAGGCTCTGCGGGCCCAGATCAATCCCCACTTTTTGTTCAACGCTTTGAATTCCATCGCCAGCTTGACGCATATGGATCCCGACCGGGCCGAACAGACGGTGGAGCGTTTGGCGGAGATCTTTCGCTACACCTTGACGAGGTCCCAAACCGAGTGGGTGGCCCTGGGGGACGAAATCGAATTCATTCGCTCCTATCTGGCGGTCGAGAAGGTTCGGTTCGGCTCGCGACTGGTGGTCCGGATGCATGTGGACAAGAACCTGGAAGAATGCCGAGTACCGGCCATGCTACTGCAGACCTTGGTGGAGAATGCGATCAAGCACGGCGTTTCGCAGCTCCGGGGAAAAGGCGTCATCCGCCTGACGGTCCGCCGTAACGGAAACCGACTGGGCGTGGAGGTGGCGGACAACGGCCCCGGGCTTGACCCCGCGGGGAGCGAGGAAAGGCTTGGGATGGGTTTCGGACTAAGCAGTCTGCTAAGTCGACTTACGGGGTACTACGGGGATCGGGCGACGTTCCGTCTGTATCGTGACGATGAGCAGGGGTGGACGTTGGCCCGGGTGGAGATTCCCCTGAACGAAGTATCCCGGGCGGGAGGTCCTGTAGCATGAGAGGCCGGGGCTGGATTTCGGTGTTATTGGTAGATGGCGAGGAGCCGGCCCGGCGGCGGTTGCGTACGCTCCTGGAAGACTACCCGGAAATCCGCATCGTCGGTGAGGCGGGCGACGGCGACGAAGCGCTGGTTCTGGCGGAAACCCGGCGGCCCCAAGTGATCTTCCTGGACATCCCCATGCCCGGTCTGAACGGCCTGGAGCTGGCGGCCCGGATTCCTCCGCCGCGGCCTTTGATCGTATTCTGCACCGCTTACGACCGGCACGCCGTGAAAGCTTTCGAGCTGAACGCCGTGGACTATCTCTTGAAACCGGTCACGCCGGACATGCTGGCAAGGGCCGTGCGACGCCTGCGGACGGCGGTCAGGGCGGAACTGGAACTCACGGCCGACCTCGAGCGCGCCGAGTCGGCACAGGGACGTCTGCTGGCGGACTCCCACTTTCGCTTTCCCGGACTGGAGGCCGCCGGTTGGTTTCGGCCGGCCGGCTGGGTCAGTGGAGACTTCTACGATTTTGCCGTTCTTGACCGGCAAGTCTGCAGCTTGAGCTTGGGCGACGTCTCGGGGAAAGGAGTGGCGGCCGCCCTCCGTATGGCCGCGGTGCAGGGATTTCTACGCGTCGAAGCGATCCGATGTCGAAGGGACTTAGGCGAGTTGGCCTCCGTGCTGAATCGCTTCTGTTGCGAAATCGGCGACGACCGGGCCTTTGTCACCTTGGTCCATGCGGTCTTTGATGCGGCCGAGCGCCGCTTGGCCTTCTTCAATGCAGGTCATTTCCCGCCGCTTCTGGTGCGTGCCGGAGGATCGGAAGTCACGGAGTTGGCTCCTACGGGGCCCGTGTTGGGGCTCCTGAGATCGGCTCCGTTCGGATGTGATGCCGCCCGGTTGGGACAAGGGGATCTGCTTGTTCTGTACTCGGACGGAGTTATTGACGAGCTGGACGAGAAGGGCCGCGAGTTTGGAAGAACCCGCCTGGAGGACTTCTTTCGGCGCCCGGGTCTGTCGGAACAGCCTGTACACGAAATTCGGGACGGTTTCGTGGACGAGTGGTGTCGTTTCGCCGGGGCGACGGTGGCGGAGGATGACGCCACCCTCCTGGTGGTCAAGGGAACCCATGAATAGGCTACGTGTGCTGGTCGTAGATGACGAGGAACTTGCGCGTCAGAGGCTGGCGGGCCTGTTGGCGTCCTATCCGCACGTGGAAGTAGTCGGGGAGGCCGCCGACGGCGAAGAGGCCTTGGCGACGATCGCTAAGCTTCAGCCGGATGTGGTTTTCTTGGACATTCAGATGCCGGGTTGCTCGGGTGTGGAAGTGGCGGCCTCATTGCCGGCCGACCGTCCCACCGTCGTTTTTTGTACCGCATACGACGAATTCGCGGTGCAGGCTTTCGAAGTGAATGCGGTGGATTACCTCCTCAAGCCGGTAACCCGGGGACGTTTGGCTAAGACCATGGAGCGGCTGGGGCGCAAGGCAGGAAAGGCGTCGACCGCGGCGGTCATCCGGAGCCTGGGCCCCACTCGTTTCCTGGCCCGCCGGGGAGGTCGCTACCAAGTTATTCCGGTGTCCGAGGTGATTGCTTTCACGATGGAAGAAGGAGTGACGCGGCTCTGGACCCGGGAAACATCCTACTGGATCGATCCGAGCCTGGCCGAGCTGGAAGAACGCTTGGGGGAGGAGGATTTCTTCCGCGTTTCCCGCCAGTCGATCGTTCGGCTGGAGCAGATCGAGGAAGTCCATCCCCTGATGGGCGGCAGCGGCCGGGTGAAGCTACGTAACGGCAAGTTGCTTCCGGTCAGTCGCCGGCGGTTTAAGTCGTTGCTGGAACGACTGGCCGGAAGCTAAGCCGGAGGAGATGACGGGATGGAGAGAAGCGGGCACCGAACGTTTTGAGGACCAGCAAGATGAAATTCATCCGCTTGATCGTAAAGAACCTTTTGAGAAACAAGCGGCGAACCTTTCTGACGGTATCGAGTATCGCTGTTTCCGTGTTTCTGATCGCCACGCTCGAGACGGTCCTGACGGAATTGAGGAATCCTCCGGAGACCCCGGATTCGGCGCTGCGCTTGGTGGTGCGGCACGGGGTCTCCATGTTCGAGATCTTGCCCTATGCTCACCGGGCCAAAATCGCACGCGTCGAAGGAGTCGAAGCCGTCATCGCCTCGATGTGGTTCGGAGCGGTTTACAAGGATCCGTCAAACTTCTTTGCCAGTTTCGCGGTGGATACTGATCAGTTTTTCCAGGTATACCCGGACCTCCAAATTACCGAGGAGGAGAAAGAGGCTTTCATCCGGGATCGAACCGGTGCCCTGGTGGGGCGGTCCTTGGCGAAACGATTCGGGTGGGAGTTGGGGGATCGCATTTTTCTGGAGAGCAATACCTGGCCCATCACCGTCGAATTGACGATTCAGGGAATCTACGACGGGGGGACCGATTTGGGGAACACCTTGTACCTGCACTGGGACTATTTCAACGAGCTGTTGAAGAAAGAGTATGGTGCGTGGGACACGACTGTTTTCTTCTGGGTGCGGGTCAAGTCTCCCGATTTGGTCGGCTCGGTTTCCGAGCGGATCGACGAAACCTTCCGCAACTCCAGCTTTCCGACGAAAACGGAGACGGAGAAGGGTTTTCTTCTCAGCATCACGAACATGCTCGGGGACGTCCAACTGCTGATCACAAGTATTGTCTCGGTGGTCATTTTTGCCGTGATTCTGGTGGCTGCGAATACGATGGCCATGTCGATTCGGGAGCGGACACGGGAAATCGGTGTCCTTAAAGCTTTGGGATTCCGTCGCCGTCAGGTCCTCCGGCTGCTGTTGGGAGAGTCGCTGCTGCTCTCCCTGTCGGGTGTCGTGCTGGGTGCCTTGCCGGCGCGATGGCTGTATTCCGGTCTGAACATCGCGCAAATCACTTCAGGCTTCATCAGCAAGTTCGAAGTCACCAACGGTACGCTGCTTCTTTGCTTGGCGATCGGGATCGTGGTCGGTATCGCGGCGGCTGCGGTTCCCGCCTGGCAGGCGGCCCGGCGTCCCACCGTGGAAGCCCTTAGGAGTGTCGTATGAGGATTCCCGTCAAGTACAACTTCCGCAGCCTGATGGTACGGCGGGTGAGTACCTTCATGACCGTTATGGGTATAGGGCTGACCGTCGGAATCGTCGTAGTTCTGCTGGCCATGATCCGGGGCCTTGATCTCACCTTTACGGAAACCGGAGACGATCTGAACTTGGTCATCGTGCGGAAAGGCGCGGAGAGTGAAGTCACCAGTTACTTTGCTCCGAACGCCTACGACCTGGTGCGTTATCTCCCGGGGGTGGTCAGGGACACCGGCAATGAACCTCTCGCCGTAGGGGAAATCGTAGTGGTGATCAACCTGCCGCGAAAGGACGGCGGCGAATCAAACATCGCGGTCCGAGGCACTTCCGAAAAGAGCTTTCTCCTTCGTCCCGAGGTTCAGATTGTAGCCGGCCGGAAGTTCCGACCCGGAGTGAGGGAATTGATCGTGAGCCGATCTCTGTTGGAACGCGTGGAAGGTTTGGACGTTGGGAGCGAGATCGAGCTGCACGGCGTGCCCTGGACGGTCGTAGGTCTCTTCGACGCGGGTTCTTCGGCCTACGCTTCGGAAATTTGGACCGGCTATACGGATGTGGCTCAGACCTGGCAACGACCCGTGTACTCGTCGCTTCTCCTGCGGGCCGAGAGTGCGGAAGCCGCCGAGTCCATTAAGCGTCGGGTCTCCGAGGATCAGCGGATCCAGCTGGATGCCTTCACCCAGAAAGAGTTTTTCTCCAATCAGACCGTCTCGTCGGTCGGCCTGAAGGTTCTCGCTACGTTGGTGGCGGTGATCATGGGCGTCGGGTCGTGTTTCGCCGTCATGAACATGATGTACGGTCAGGTGATGTCGCGCCGGCAGGAAATCGCCACCCTTCGTGCTTTGGGCTTTCGAAGGCGGCACATTGTCAGTTCGTTTCTGGTGGAGGCGTTGATCTTGTCGTTTTTCGGCGGGTTGACGGGGTGTCTGCTCGGCTCCTTGTTTCACGGCTATTCCGCGGGCACCTCGAACCTGATGTCTTTTAGCGAAATTGTCTTCAATTTCCGAGTCACGCCGGAGGTGCTGAGTGCAGGTCTCGCCTATGCTTTGGTTGTTGGGTTGTTCGGCGGTTTCTTGCCCGCCCGGCAGGCGGCGACCGTGAGACTGGCGGAGATTCTCCGTCAGTAGTTGGGGGAACCTATGAGAGATGAGTTGAAGAACTTGCGCATCGCCCAAGAGAAACGAGCGGGAACCGGCGGCGGCGGGCCCTGGTTATGGGTGTCGGTGATATTGGCCGTACTTCTGCTCGGGTTGGGAGGATGGGTCTTTCTGTCCGACGGATTGGAGAGGGGACAAGCGCCGGTCGCGGCTTCCGCGGACAAACCGGAAGCCGCCGCCGATCGACCGGTGGTTGCCGCCCCGCCTGAGACCCGGCGGGAAGTACTCGTCGCGTCGGGCTACGTGGTGGCTCACCATAAGCACGAGTTGGGGACGAAGGTGATGGGCCGGGTTCAATGGATCGGAGTTGAGAAAGGGGATTTTGTGCACAAGGGTCAGACTCTGGTGAAGCTGGAAGACGGCGAATATCGGGCGCAACTGGATGAGGCGCTGGCCGGTCTGAAGGCGGCCGAGGAATACCTGGCGGAGCTGGAAGCAGGTTCCAGGCCGCAGGAGATCGAGCGTGCCAAGGCGGAACTGGAACGGGCGAAAGCCGAGGAAGCGTTGGCGGAATTACAGTTTCGACGGCTTGAAAGCCTGCTGGGCAGCGGCGTTGTATCTAAGGAGGAAGTTGACGACGCCGAGACCCGGCTGGCCACCGCGAGGGCGACGGTGAGGGCGGCCGAAGAGAATGTGAAGCTACTGGAGGAAGGCGCCAGGGAAGAAGAAATCCGTCGGGCCCGGGCCGACGTGGAACACCGGCGGGCCGGCGTTGAGTATGCGCGAGTCATGCTCGACGCCACCGAGATTCGGGCGCCTATTTCCGGGACGGTTCTCCGGCGGATCGCCGAGGTGGGCGAAATGGTTACCACCTCCTATGCGGGAACTTCAGGCGCCAAATCGGCGGTGGTGGCGCTGGCCGATCTGACCGATCTTCAAGTGGAGCTGGATATCAGCCAAACCGATTTCAACCTCATTTCCCCGGACTTGGACTGCGTAATGACACCGGAAGCGTATCCCGATCGAAAGTACTCCTGTGAAATCGACGAGATTTCTCCCGAGGCCGATCGCCAGAAAGCTTCCATTCAGGTCAAGGTGAAAGTGTTGGAGCCCGACGAACTTTTGCGGCCGGAGATGAGTGCCCGAGTGACGTTCTTGAAGAAGGAGGAGGGTCAAGGTGACTGAGTCGAGTGAGCCTCTCATCGTAGTCCGCAATCTGAGCAAGGTGTTCCGGCACGACAGCGTAGAAATCAGGGCGCTGGACAACGTGAGCCTTACCGTGATGGAAGGTCAGTTCGTGAGCCTGATGGGTCCGTCCGGATCGGGTAAGAGCACGTTGCTGAACATTCTTGCCGGTATCGACCGCCCGACGTCCGGGGAATTGCTCATCCAAGGGCGGGATCTTAGTCGGATGTCCGAAGACGACTTGGCGGCTTGGCGCAACACCCATGTGGGATTCGTCTTTCAACACTTCAACTTGATTCCGGTTTTGACCGCCTTTGAGAACGTAGAGCTTCCGCTGTTGCTGACCGGGCTCAGCAAGAAAGAGCGGCGCGAGCACGTGCTGACGGCGCTGCGCGTAGTGGGCTTGGAGGACCGGGCCGACCACTATCCCCGCCAACTTTCCGGGGGACAGGAGCAGCGGGTGGCCATTGCCCGGGCCATTGTTACGGACCCTACGTTCATCCTGGCGGACGAGCCGACCGGTGATCTCGACGCCGCTTCCGCCCGTGAGGTCATGGAAGTGCTGAAGAGCCTGAACCGAGAGTTCGGCAAGAGCATCATCCTGGTGACCCACGACCCGCGGGCGGCCGCTTACGCCTCGGTGGTATTCCATCTGGACAAGGGTGTCCTGGTCGAGGCGGCGCCGGCCGCATCGTAGAGGGAGCGTCCGCTTGGCGTGTCGCGTGGTGCGTGCAGAGGATGCCGGACCGGAGGGCGGCCGTCTCGGCCGCCGCCGCAGCCGTGGGAGAACCGCCTTCCCGCAGTCGGGCGGGACGCCTGCGCTTCCCCGGCTATGCTTCTGCCGGCGTGGAGAGGGTGCCGGACCGGAGGGCGGCCGTCCCGGCCGCCGCCGCAGCCGTGAGAGAGCCGCCTACCCGCAGTCGCAGGCGGGACGCCTGCGCTCCCCCGGCTGTGCTTCTGCCGGCGTGGAGAGGGTGCTGGACCGGAGGGCGGCCGTCCCGGCCGCCGCCGCAGCCGTGGGAGAACCGCCTTCCCGCAGTCGGGCGGGACGCCTGCGCTCCCCCTCGCCTGCGCGCTTCTGCCGCCGTGGACGGGCCGCCGGACCGGAGGGCGGCCGTCCCGGCCGTCAAGGGAATCGTGGGAGAGCCGCCTCCCCGCAGTCGCAGGCGAGACGCCTGCGCTCCCCTTGAGCCGTCCTGGCCGCCGCCGCACTCTGCTAAGCTAGGCCGATGCATTCGGAGGACCCCATACCGCCGACGGAAGCGGCTCATCCTTTGAGCCGGGATCTGGACTTACGTCCTACCATGGAGATCCTGGAGCTGATGAATCGGGAAGATGTCCGTGTTCCGGAGGCGGTCCGTGCGGCGCTTCCCCGACTTGCCGTCTTGGTCGACGGAATCGCCGCGCGCATGGCGGAAGGCGGGCGGCTCGTCTATGTCGGTGCAGGTACCAGCGGGCGTCTGGGTATCTTGGACGCGGCGGAGTGTCCTCCCACGTTCGGAATCTCTCCGGACAGGGTTGTAGCCCTGATTGCAGGAGGCGAGCCGGCGCTTACCCGGGCGGTGGAAGGCGCCGAAGACGACGTGGAGGCGGGAAGGCTGGACATCCGCCGCATAGGTGTCGGCTCGAGGGACGCCGTTGTCGGCCTTGCCGCCAGTGGACGTACCCCGTATACGTGCGCCGCGCTCGAGGAAGCGGGCCGCCTGGGAGCTCTGACCGGGGCCGTAACGTGCTCGCCGGGCTCCCGGTTGGGACGACTCGCCGAGGTGGCTGTGGAGGTCGATACGGGTCCGGAGATTCTTGCCGGGTCCACCCGTCTTAAGGCGGGCACCGCGCAGAAGCTGATTCTGAATATGATCAGCACGGCGGTGATGGTCCGGTTGGGTTACGTGTACGACAACCTGATGGTGAACGTGCAGCCGACTAACCGAAAGCTGTGGAGGAGGGCCGTCGAGATTGTCCGTCGATTGACCGGAGTTGATGACCTAGCCGCCCGGCGCGCGTTGGAGGAAGCTCGAGACGTGAGGGTTGCGGTGATGATGTTGCGGTGCGGCTGCGGGAGGCAAGAGGCGGTTGCGCGGCTCCAACGCTGCGGCTCGCTGCGCCGAGCCCTGGAGGAGGCGGACTGAGCCGACTCGGTGTGCGGTGCTCGGGAGATTTCCAGGGCGGAAGGAGAAGTCGATTTCCTTCGAACCAGCCGGTTGGCGACGGATCGGGACGCCTGGAGAAGGCGGCTCGGCTGGTTCCTTGCTAGAGGTGACGGCCCCTCTTAAACTAGAGACAACGTGAGCTACTCAAAGCTCAACACGTATCACGGAAACGGTTCTTAAGCGGGAGGTGCTCATGATTAGAAGGCAGGAGTTGCAGGAACTGTTGCGACGTGAGTTGGGTGGAACCGCAAGATATCTCAGCCTTTATCTTAGCGTGGATCAATCGGTGGCGGTGAACCTTAACCGTGGCTTCGAGAAGGCCTTCAAGACGTTGGTGCGGGAGGTTGAGGGGTCATTGCCCGCCGAGGAAAAGGAGTCGTTTGCTGCGGCGGTACGACGGGCTGCCGATTTCTTGTCTGAATATGAGCCTCAGGGGAAGACGTTGGTCTACTTTGCCGACGGCTTTGGTGACTGGCTCTGGTGGCGCAATTTCGACGTAGATTTACCCGTAGCCCTGTGGTGGGGTTCGCGGCCTTACGTGCGTCCTCTGGTCGAGGCCAGGGACGAGTTTGAGCGGTCGGGTGTGGCCGTGACGGATCGCGCGCGTGCCCGCATCTTCTCGGTGTTTTTGGGAAGGATCGAGGAGAAAGTCCAGCTTGCGGCGGAAGAGGAGGTCCGGCGGTTCGACGGTGCGGGGATGGATCGCATGCGTTCCCAAATGAATTTTCAGCGGAAGGCGGACGAGCATGCGCGCCGTCATCTGAAGAGGGTGGCCGAGGAACTGGAGAGACTGTCCCTCAGTGAGCCGTTTGATCGAGTGGTCTTGGCCGGAAACCGTGAGGCGATCAGTGAGCTGAAGGACTATTTGTCGGAGCGGGTGGGCCGCATGGTGGTGGGTGAACTGGCGATGCCGGTAGACGCTCCGGAAGCGGAGATCCTCAAGCGGGTTCAGGAATTCCTATGCGAGGTCGAGCGGAAGACCGAAACGGAGATCGTGGATAAGCTTCTTACGGCCGCCGCTAAGAATCACCAAGCCGTTGCAGGTTGGCAGGAGACGCTTCGGGCGGCCCATGAGGGTCGAATCCACCTGCTGGTTTACGCCGACGGCGACCGACCCCTAGGTCGGCAATGTCCCTTATGCCGAAGGGTTTTCCTGGATGAGAGTGAGTGCCCGGATTGCTCGGTTTCTACCGTCAGTCTGGCGGATCTTCTCAACGCCGTGGTGGTGGATGTGGTCAACACCGGAGGCGAGGTGGAGCAGGTGCTAGGCCCTGCCGCTCAACGGCTGAAGAGCGGCGCCGGCGGGATTGGAGCTTTTCTTCGGTTTTGAGCGAACCGGCCGAAGACTCCGGTAGGGACGACGGCTGGGAGGTGGTCCGACGTGATCTTGCCGATTGAGCGGATATTGGCTCCGACGGATTTTTCGTCGATCTCGAAGCGGACCCTGGGGGCGGCCGCGGAACTGGCGGAGCATTTCCGGGCGCACCTCTTTTTGTTGCACGTCGTTCCTCCCGTGCCGTTGCTCCCGGGTGATCCTCAGAACGGCATGGCGTTGGAAATTCCGTCATACCAGCAGGCGCTACAGGAAAGCGCAGACGGGCGACTCAGGGAGCTGGCGCGAAAGATAGTGCCGAAGGGGGTCGGTTACACCGTTTCCGTATGCCAAGGCGATCCGGCTCGAGAGATTGTGGATTCGGCTGAAAGGGAGAGAATTCAGCTGATTGTGATTGCGACGCACGGCTTGACGGGTTGGCAGCACTTGGTTTTCGGATCGGTGGCCGAGAAGGTGGTGCGGACTTCGCGCTGCCCGGTTCTTACCGTCCGCGCAGGACGTGAAGAGTGATGCGGGGCACAGAGGATGTCAGGAAGGAGCGATAAATTGAGGCGTAATATGCGCGCAGTGGTCGTGCTGGTTTTGTCGGTTCTGTCGACTTTGGGGAGCCGGGCGGTCTGGGCGGCGCAAGCGTCTCCGGGTTCGGAGGTCTCTCTTTTGGACCTGGCCAAGAAGGAGCGGGAACGAAGAGAGCAAACGGGCGAGCCGGTAAGGGTCATCAGCAACGCCGACCTGGTGGGTTTGAAACATGCTCGGGTCATCGTTTCCCGTCCTCGCGGAACCACCGCGAGTGTGGCCAATCAGGTAACCGAGGCCGAAGCGCCTCGAGACGCGGAACAGGCGGGCGCGGAAGACGTTACCGACCTGGAGTTCTGGCGGAACGCGTTCCAAGAGGCTAGAACGAACCTGGCCAATGCGGTCAACCGGGCGATGGTTTTAGAGCTTCGCATGAACAACCTGCGCAACGCCTTTTTGCAAACCTCCGACGGAGTCACGCGGGAACGGATCGAAGCCGAGATGGCGAAGACGTTTCAGGATCTGGCACAGGCCAGGGAGGATGAAAAGGCCGCCCGGCAGGCGTTGTCCGACTTGGAGCGCCAGGCCGCCCGGGCGGGTATGCAACCGGGTACGATTCGAGAGCTGGTGGGAGAGCTCCCGGAATCGGGTTCGTCCATGGAAGGCATACCTGTGCTGCGGGAAGACGCTATGGCTCCGGTGCAGCCTTGAACAGCGTTTCGCGTGGTACGTACTGCGTACCGGGAGCGCGGAGCCGGGGGAGCGCAGGCGTCCCGCCTGCGACCGCGGGTAGGCGGTTCTCCCAAGGCTTGCGTTGACGGCCGGGACGGCCGTCCTCCGGTCCGGCGGCCTCTCCATGCGGCACGCGCCACGAAAAGCTCAGAACGCGGCGCTCTTGCGCTCGATTCCTCCCGGCCGTCCGTAGAAAGAAGCTCGATTTCCTGGCACAATAGGCGGCCATGAATCGGAAAGATCAGCCGTCCCGAGAACGCCCGGTGTGGTCGGAGGTCTCTCGTCTCACCGAGGACGATCTGTATCTGTTCAACGAAGGGACCAACTACTGTATGTACGGAAAGTTGGGCGCGCATCCGATGGAGGTGGATGGTACCGCCGGGACCTGTTTCGCGGTCTGGGCTCCTAACGCCGAGCTGGTGTCTGTCCTGGGCGATTTCAACGGCTGGACGCCGGGATGCCACCCCCTCTACCCCCGAGGCAGTTCGGGAGTCTGGGAGGGCTTTATCCCCGGGATCGGGGCGGGAACCGTCTACAAGTACCACATTAGAAGCAGATTCGATGGATATGAGACCCAAAAGGCGGATCCGTACGGGTACTTCTCGGAAGTGCCGCCGAAATCGGCCTCGATCGTATGGGACCTCTCCTACGAGTGGGGGGATACCGAATGGATGAATCGGCGCAGCCGTCACAACGGGCTCGAGAGCCCCATCAGCATCTACGAGGTTCACCTCGGTTCCTGGATGCGGGTGCCCGAGGAAGGGAATCGCCCTTTAACCTACCGGGAGCTGGCTCCGAAGTTGGCCGAGTACGTCCAACAACTGGGATTCACCCACGTGGAGCTGATGCCGGTGATGGAGCATCCGTTCAGCGGCTCCTGGGGTTACCAGATCACAGGTTACTTCGCTCCGACGAGCCGTTACGGGACACCGCAGGATTTCATGTACCTGGTAGATTATCTGCACCAAGCCGGCGTCGGCGTCATCCTCGATTGGGTTCCTTCCCACTTCACCACGGACGGCCATGGGTTGGGCTTTTTCGACGGGACCCACCTGTATGAGCACGCCGACCCCCGCAAGGGTTTCCACCCGGATTGGGGTAGCTACATTTTCAACTACGGGCGCAACGAGGTTCGCTGCTTTCTGATCAGCTCGGCTCTGTTTTGGCTGGATCGATATCACGTCGACGGCTTGCGGGTGGACGCTGTGGCCAGCATGTTGTACCTGGATTACTCCCGCAAGGAAGGCGAATGGATTCCCAACCAATACGGCGGAAGGGAGAATTTGGAAGCCATATCGCTTCTGCGTAAGCTCAACGAGGAGATCTACGGCCGTTTCCCCGACGTTCAGACGATAGCCGAGGAATCGACGGCCTGGCCTATGGTTTCCAAGCCTACGTATTTGGGAGGGCTGGGCTTCGGGCTCAAGTGGGACATGGGTTGGATGCACGACACGCTTCTATACATGTCGAAAGATCCAATCTACCGTAAGTTCCATCACAACAATTTGACCTTTCGAATGTTGTATGCCTTTCACGAGAACTTCGTGCTTCCTCTGTCGCACGACGAGGTGGTGCACGGGAAGGGGTCGTTGATCGCGAAGATGCCCGGGGACGAGTGGCAAAAGTTTGCCAATCTTCGGGTGTTGTTCGGCTACATGTATGCCCAGCCGGCGAAGAAGCTTCTCTTCATGGGAGGCGAATTCGGGCAATGGAACGAATGGTATTATGATGCCAGTCTGGATTGGCATCTCCTCGAGTATCCTCTACATGCCGGCCTGCAGGCCTGGCTGGCGGATTTAAACGACTTATATCGGCGGGAACCCGCCCTACACGCCCGAGAGTTCGACAGTCAAGCTTTCGAGTGGATCGACTGCAACGACAGCAACAACAGCGTGCTGAGTCTTCTTCGGTATGGTCCCGACCTCCGAAAACCGGTGGCGGTTATTTGCAACTTCACGCCGGTGCCTCGGTTCGGCTATCGAGTCGGTGTGCCCGTTCGAGGAACGTGGAAAGAGTTGCTGAACAGCGACGCCGAGGTGTACGGCGGCGGCGGCCTCGGCAATGCCGGCCGGGTGACGGCGGACGCGGAAGGGTTCCACGGACGTCCTTTCTCCCTGAATCTTACGTTGCCGCCGCTGGCGGTCTTGTTCTTTTCTCCGGAGGAGTAGCAGGACTGGGCCGCCGGATTCAACAGGCGTTCCGCGAGTCGGGTAAGCCGGCGGGCGCCTCAGACCGAAAGCGCCGACCCGGGGCACGTCCGGCGAAAATCATCCAGTCCCTCTGCTGACGGCGGAGCTGGAACCTTGCCGGTGTCGTACCCGCGTGCCGAGAGCTTCAGCCTTGTACCGATTGAGGGGGAGTGGCATCATTTTGCGCTATATGACTGTTCGCCGTGAGCCATGTTGGGTGTGTATCCATGGTCACTTCTACCAGCCGCCGCGGGAGAATCCATGGACCGGGGAGGTGGAAGAACAGCCTGGGGCGGCCCCCTATCACGACTGGAATGAGCGCATCACGGCCGAGTGCTACCGTCCGAACCTGTCTGCGAGAATCCTTGCGCCGGACGGGAGTGTGGCCGAAACGGTGAACAATTACGCCAGAATCAGCTTCAATTTCGGGCCGACTCTGCTCAACTGGCTCGAACGGCACGCGGCGGACGTCTATGAGGGGCTTCTAAAGGCGGACCGGGCGAGCCGGAAACGCTTCGGTGGACATGGGGGGGCGATCGCTCAGGCATACCATCACTCCATTCTTCCGTTGGCCAATCGTCGCGACAAGATCACGGAAATCGTCTGGGGTCTTCGTGATTTCCAGTTCCGATTCCGGCGGCGCCCGGAAGGAATCTGGTTGCCGGAGACGGCCGTAGACTTTGAGACGCTGGAAATTCTGGCGCAGGCGGGGCTACGTTTCACCATTCTCAGTCCTCGACAAGCCGCTCGGATCCGCCCGATTACAGGCGGCCCGTGGACGGATGTCAGCCAATCCGCCGTCGACACTCGTCGGGCTTATCGGATTCAACTGCCGTCGGGGAGGTGGTTGACTCTTTTCTTTTACGACGGGCGAATTGCGCAGGACGTTGCCTTCGGAGGGATGCTGACCAACGGTGGTAACTATGCCGCCCGCCTGCTGCAGACTTGCCTGGAAGCGGATCCGCTTCCCGCCTTGTCCCACGTGGCCACCGACGGGGAGACGTACGGGCACCATCACCGCTTCGGCGACATGGCTCTGGCGTACGCCTTGCGCATGGTGGAGAAGCATGCGGGCGCCAAGCTGACCGTGTACGGCGAGTACTTGGACGCGGCCGCTCCCGTGTGGGAAGTCGAAATCTTCCCCAACACATCGTGGAGTTGCGCCCACGGAGTAGAGCGTTGGCGAAGCGACTGCGGTTGTCAGACGGGCGCCCCCCCGGGATGGAACCAGCAATGGCGCAGACCCCTGCGGGAAGCGCTCAATTGGTTGCGGGACGTCGTGGCGATCCTGTATGAACGCGAGGCGGCCGATCTACTGGTGGATCCGTGGGCGGCCCGGGACGACTACATTACGGTCCTTCTCGAAAAGACTGAGGCTTCGCGCCGCCGGTTTTTGAAGTTTTGGGGGGTTTCCGGTCGCCTGAAGAGAGAGGACCGGGAGCGGATTTTCCGGTTGCTGGAAATCCAACGTCACAGTCTCATGATGTTTACCAGCTGCGGCTGGTTCTTCAACGATATCTCCGGTATCGAGACGATCCAGATTCTGCGCTACGCGGCGCGGGTGATCGAACTTGGGGGTCGAGAGTTCGGCGTCGACTTGGAAAGCCCGTTTCTCGATCGGCTGGCCGAGGCGCGGAGCAACGTCCCCGAGGCGGGGACCGGTCGTGATATCTATTATCGGGACGTTTTGGCCGCCAGACTCGAGGGAGGGAAAGGACGAGCCTAAGAACGATGACGTTGAGACGATGAAAATGTGCCGAACGGCGGATCGACCGCCCGAAGGGACGCCGGCGCCCGATACTGAACGCCGGGTTTTTGTGGCAAAGGAATGACGAAATGACACTACAGAAGATCTTGCTTCCTGAGACCGAGATTCCGCGACAGTGGTACAACTTGGCGGCTGATTTGCCCTCGCCCTTGAATCCTCCCCTGGGCAAGGACGGAAAGCCGATTTCACCGGACCAGTTGGAGGCGATATTTCCCGCGAACTTGATTGAGCAGGAAGTTAGTACGCAGCGATGGATCGATATTCCCGAAGAGATCATCGAGATGCTGGCCCGATGGCGTCCGACCCCGTTGCGACGCGCCGTTCACCTCGAACGGCATCTCAAGACGCCGGCTCGGATCTACTACAAAGACGAGAGCGTCAGTCCTCCGGGGAGTCATAAGCCCAACACCGCCGTGGCCCAGGCCTGGTACAACCGCCAGGCGGGGATCGAGAAACTGACCACCGAGACCGGGGCCGGGCAGTGGGGAAGCGCCCTGGCCTACGCTTGCACCCTGATCGGGTTGGAGTGCAAGGTCTTTATGGTGCGCATCAGCTACGACCAAAAGCCGTTTCGGCGCCTGATGATGGAAACTTGGGGCGGTCGATGTGTCGCAAGCCCGAGTCCGGATACGTCCGTAGGTAGGGCGATTCTTGCGGAGCATCCGGACACGCCGGGAAGCTTGGGCATCGCCATCAGCGAGGCGATCGAGGAGGCTGTGGCGGATCCTCGACGGAAAACCCGGTACTCTCTCGGCAGCGTACTGAACCATGTTCTGTTGCACCAGACGGTCATAGGGCTTGAAGCGAAGAAGCAGCTTGACCTGGTCGGTGAAAAGGACCCCGACGTGGTCATCGCCTGTACGGGCGGGGGCAGCAACTTTGCCGGGCTCGCTTTTCCGTTTGTGGCCGACAAGATTCACGGCAAGCAGATAGAGATCATTCCCACGGAGCCGTCAGCCTGTCCCACGATGACCCGGGGCCCCTTCGTCTACGACTACGGGGACACGGCGGAGATGACCCCCCTGATGGCCATGTATTCCTTGGGACATAAGTTCGTTCCTCCTCCGATTCATGCCGGGGGACTTCGCTACCACGGACTCGCCCCCCTCGTGAGCCAGGCGATAGCGGAAGGTTTGGTCTCGCCCCGGGCGTACGGTCAGCTGAAGGCGTACGAGTCCGCGGTGACCTGGGCGCGTACGGAGGGGATCATTTGCGCTCCGGAAACCAGCCACGCCATAGCGGCAGTGATCGAGGAGGCGGAGAAGGCGCGGGAGGAAGGTAAAGAAAAGGTCATCCTCTTTTGCTTGAGCGGCCATGGTTTGATGGATCTGGGGGGCTATCAGAAATACTTTGCCGGCGAGTTGTCCGACTATTCGTTGTCGGAGGAGGAGCTGGAGACGTTCTTGGAGGCCATACGCGATCATCCTCGGCCGGTCCCCCCGGGCCGACGGTGAGAAGGTCTTCGGAGGTTTGGGCCCGACTTGTGGTCGGCCGGTTCGGTAGGTGAAAGCTTTCGCGAAGACTCTGATTTCGTCTCGGGCCCTTTCGAGGCGGAAGGGTTTGCATCGGGTTTCCGTGGCACCGTTTGGGTCTGGCGGTGGCCGGGAGACGCGGGAAGGAGGCGTGATGCGTTGGATCGAGACGGGAATCGTGCTGGGATTGATAGGACAGACGGTGTTCCCTGCGTCGGAATTCACCGTACGCGGCTTGCATCTGGGAGCTCCTGCGAAAGACGAGGTTCCTCTGTTGGTTTCCTTCATCGAGGAGGATCTCCCGCGGGAAGGGGTTAATGTCCTCATTTTGGAGATCGGCTACGGGTTTGAGTTTCCCTCGCATCCGGAACTGGTCTCCACAGGCGCCTTGGATGCCGCCGACGTGCAGGCTCTGGTGCGTGCCTGTAAGGCACGTCAAATTCGCCTGATTCCCCAGCTGAACTGTCTAGGCCACCAATCCTGGGCCGAGACGACGTTTCCTTTGCTGGTGCAGTATCCCGAGTTCGATGAAACGCCCGGACAGTACCCGAACAACGAGGGAATCTATTGCCGCAGTTACTGCCCGCTGCACCCCGAGGTTCACGGGGTGCTCTTTGCCCTGATCGACGATCTGCTGAAGGCTTTTCAGGCCGAGGACTTCCACGTGGGGATGGATGAGGTTTTCCTTATCGGTTCGGAACACTGTCCCCGCTGCCGCGGGAAGGACCCGGCCGAGTTGTTTGCCGGCGAGGTTCGGCGGTTGTATGAGCACGTACGGTCCCGGAACGCTCGGATGTGGATGTGGGGCGACCGCTTCATCGACGGGAAGGTGTCCGGTATCGGGGAATGGGAAGCGGCGGAGAACGGTACCCATCCCGCCGTCAACCAGGTGCCCGCGGACATTGTGATCTGCGACTGGCACTACGAATACTCGCCGCCGACCGCGGGATATTTCGCTTTGAAGGGTTTTCCGGTGGTCATGGCTCCATGGAGGAAGGCGGAGGTTGCCTTGGCTCACCTCGAGCAGATGCGGTTTCTGAAGGAGAAGACGAATCCCACCTTGGCCGAGCGGGCTTGGGGACTCTTGCAAACGACTTGGTGTGATACCGGCGATTTCATCCGGGCGTACCGGGGTGAGGCGGAGGTGCGGTCCGAATCGGCGCGTGAAGCGGCGGCCTGTTTCAAGCGCCTTTTCAACTCCTTGGAGTAGGGGACTGTAGGGGTTCTCGGCCGCGGACCGGGGTTCCGGGGGTTCGAGGTGCGATCTTCTCGCACAGCAGCCCGTACCCGGTACGAAGTACGCGGCACGCTCCCCTTAGTGTCGTAACGTTTCGATGAGCTCTTGGGTCTCAACCCAGGCCGTACCTAGTTTGCCCACGACGATACCGGCGGCGTGGTTGGCCAAAAAAGCGGCCTGCTTTAGGGTTCCGCCGGCGGCGACCGCCAGTGTAAACACCGCCACCACGGTGTCGCCCGCCCCGGTGACGTCGAACACCTCCTTTGCCGCCGCGGAAAACTTGCGGATTCGTGTATTGTCGAGGAGAGCCATGCCGGCTTCCCCGAGCGTGATAAGAACGGCGCCGGAGCGAGTGAGGCGGCGGATCTGCCGGGCTGCCTGGAGTAGGTCTTGGTCGTCCCGGATCTGGATGCCCGTGGCCTCCTCCGCCTCACGACGGTTGGGAGTGATGAGGCTGACATCCCGGTACAGCCGAAAGTCCTGGTGTTTGGGATCCGCGGCAAGAAACAAGCCGCGAGCCTGGCAATGCTTCACGAGCTCCTCTACCAAGGGACGCCTCACGACCCCCTTGGCGTAGTCGGACAGGATCACGGCGTCGGCTTGGTTGACGGCGGCTTCGGCCCGCTCCAGCAGCGACGTTGTGAGATTTGTGGGCGGTTCAGAGGGTGTTTCCCGGTCGAATCGGCACACCTGCTGATGGTGGGCGATGATGCGGGTCTTCGTTGTGGTGTGGCGTTGCGAGTCGACACAAAGGAACTCATCCGAGATGCCATGCTGCTGCAACAACCGACACAAGCGTCGCCCTTCCGCGTCTCTTCCGACGACGCCCACCAGATGTACCCGGGCTCCCAAGGCCACCAAGTTTTGCGCCACATTGGCGGCTCCCCCCAGGTGATCGGTTTCCTTGGCCACTTCCACGACGGGCACCGGGGCCTCCGGCGAAATCCTCTTGACGTTTCCCCAGATGAAGCGATCAAGAATCAGATCGCCGATGACGGCAATGCGGCATCCGGCCAGATGAGGCACCAAGTCGAGGCAGGATTTTTGCAAAGCGGATACTTTCTTTGTCGGCATAGTTTGCTTGGCGCGCCGCTGAAGGCCAAGTATAATCAAGAATAGCCTTGTAACAGAAGGGAGCGACCTGGTTCCCAACGTTGCTTGCCTGGACTTCTTGCGGATACCCCGAGGAACCCAGGCCAGGATATAGGG
>JAPXNP010000004.1:0-25427 GCA_033811955.1 Acidobacteriota bacterium | reverse complement strand
GCAAGAACAGGGCCTTTCCCTTTGTGCCCGTTCGGACTTTCACTTCTTGGGCGACGTTTCGGTAATCACCGGGCGTGAGGATCGGAGAGGCTCTCTCGCTCAAGACCTCCTCAAGTGTGGTGACCACCTGAAAAGTCTCAGGCCTTTGAAGAACCTCTTGGATCTCCGGAACATTCAGCCCGTTCTGGGGATCGAAATCAAATACACCCGCCTGTTCGGTCAGTTCGGCTAGACAGTCGACGTAGGGGAGGAACAAGTCGAGCAGCTGCCGTATCCAGTCGTCTGGCGGTTGCTCCCCGGGGGGGAGCAGAGCGGCGCGCTCCAAAAAGGGCCGCGCCAATTCCTCCAAGCTCTCGAGGGATCTCCGTTTTAGGTGGTTACGATTAATCCATTTCAGCTTAGCGGGGTCAAACGTAGCCGGGCTGACCTGAACCCGCTGCAAACTGAATTCCTTGACTAACTCGGAAACCGTCAACACCTCGTTCATGTTTTCCGCTGGTGACCATCCGAGCAGAGCCAGGTAGTTCACCAGCGCTTCCGGCAGGTACCCGGCGTCTCGGAATTCCCGGACGGAGGTGGCGCCGTGACGCTTGCTCAACTTACCGCCGTCCGGGCCGAGAATCGTGGAAAGGTGAGCGAAGCGGGGAATGTTCCAGCCGAAAGCCTGGTAGAGGAGGATTTGGCGAGGCGTATTGGAGAGGTGCCCTTCGCCCCGAATGACATGGGAAATCGCCATGCCGGCGTCGTCGACGACGCAGGCGAAATTGTACTGGGCCGAGCCGTCCGATCGCAGAAGAATGAAATCTCCAATCGTCTGCGTATCCACCCGAAGCGGACCGAAGACTTCATCCTGGAATTCCACGACGGTCGCGGGAACCCGGAAACGTACCACGGCAGGTTCCCCGGCATTCAGTCGGCGCCGCACCGTGTCAGCCGATAGACGGCGGCACCTGCCAACGTATTGCAAAGGCGCTCCGGTTTGTTCCTGCTCGGCACGGTCCGCTTCCAACTGCTCGGAGCTACAGAAGCAGTAGTAAGCCTGTCCCGATTCCAGCAGCTGATGAGCATGCTTCCGGTAAAGTTGGAATCGTTCGGTCTGGCGGTACGGGCCGTACTCGCCCCCTTTTGCGATACCCTCGTCCCAGTTCAACCCAAGCCAGCTAAGATCTTCTTGGATAGCCTGCTCGAAGCGGGGCTCCGACCGTTCCAAGTCGGTATCTTCGATCCGCAAAACAAAGGTGCCGTCATGATGGCGGGCAAACAGCCAGTTAAAAAGAGCCGTCCGCACATTGCCCACGTGCAAATACCCGGTGGGACTGGGAGCAAACCGGACCCTAACTGCGTTCCTCATCTCCGCCGAGTATACCGCCTACGAAGAGGTGCAGGATCGGTCACCTGCAGCTGTGAGCGGCCGCAAGACAGAGCTTGCCGGATGGAAAGGCGCCGGCATGCGCAAAAAAGCGGACTTGCCGGGCCCCGCTGTTCCGCAATTCTTGGCGTAAATCCGATGAACGAAGCCGCCTGGCGGCGCACGCCGCGCGGCCGACGGGACGCGTCCCCACCGGGCCGAGTCTGGTACACCCGGCCGACGTGCAAAAAAAGTCTGGCGGCCTCGGCACTATATAATCCGGGTTGGTGATGAAGCGCGTCTACATCTGGGCTATTGGGTGCTGGCTGGTCGGTTGCGGCTCCCCCGAGCCCGACGTCCGGCAGACAACGGAGAAACGGGTGGTCGTCCTGGGCTTCGACGGGGTCGACCCAGACCTGGTGCATCTGTGGATGAACGAGTTGCCGAATATTCAACGCCTGGCGGCGGAAGGGACCTTCTGTACTTTGGGTACCACCAATCCTCCCGAGTCTCCGGTGGCATGGGCGAGTTGGGCCACGGGACTGAATCCCGGGAAGCACGGAATCTTCGATTTTCTTAAGAGAGATCCGGCTACGTACCGTCCTTCCATCGGCTTGGTGAAGGTCGAAAAGGCGAAGTTTCTATGGGGTCTGATACCGATCCGACCGGCCCGGATCGAAAGTCAGCGACGAGGTGTTCCGTTTTGGAAGTACTTGGATGCGCACGGAATCAGTTCGATCAACCTTCGGATACCGCTGGAATTCCCGGCGCAAGCCTTGGAGCACGGGAAGACGTGGTCGGGACTCGGGGTCCCGGACATGCGGGGCACGTGGGGTACGTACTTCTACTTTGCGACGGATTTGAGCCAATGGGAGCTTCGGGACACAGAGTTCGGGGGGCGGCTGGAGCGTCTGGAGTTTGGGCCTGACGGAAAGGCTCGTGTTGAACTGGACGGACCTATCGACCCCAGGGCTGACGAGTATCGCCGGCTGAGCCTTCCGCTGGAATTCGAACTGTCGGGTCCGGACGGCGGAGCGGTGACAATCCGGGCACAGGGACAGGAACAGACTCTGCGAGCCGGGCAATGGAGCGATTGGTTTCGCTTCACATTTTCGATGGGCCCCCTGGTCAGTCTGGCGGGGATCAGTCGGTTCTATGCGCTTGAAACCTCGCCCGAGGTAAGGCTTTATCTCATGCCGATCAGCTTCGATCCCTCGGACTCGCCGGCCCCCCTTTCGGCACCGAAAGGGTTTACCGCGGACTTGGTAGACAAGCTCGGCTTGTTCAAGACCGTGGGTTGGATTCATGAGACTTGGGGGCTAAATGAAGAGCGGATCGATGAGGGGATATTTCTTGATGATTTGTTCCGCAATATGAGTGATCTAGAAGCTGCTTTGTTGGCGGCGATGGACACCTACAACGCCTCGCTTTATACGGCGGTGTTTACGGGAACCGACAGCGCCTCGCACATGTTCTTTCGCTTACTGGATACCGCTCACCCCATGTACGATTCAGCCTTGGCCGCTCGGTACGGTGATGCCGTCCTGCGGGTCTACAAGAAAATGGATGAGATCCTGGGAGCGGTCCTGGGCCGGTTGAGGGCCGACGATTATCTGATCGTGGTATCCGACCACGGTTTTCATTCGTGGCGACGTGAATTCAACACCAATACCTGGCTGAAAGAAAACGGCTACCTCTCGCTAAACCAACAAGATCCTGGCGACTTCAAAAGAATGGACGACATGTTTAAGGGTGGGAGTTTCTTTCCGAACGTAGACTGGAGCCGTACGCGGGCTTACGCTCTGGGCTTGAGTCATGTTTTTGTGAACCTTCGAGGACGGGAATCGCAGGGGATCGTAGAGCCGGGCGCGGAATGCAATCGCTTACTAAGAGAAATTCGCGATAAGCTTTTGGCCTTTCGGGATCCGGACACGGGGGAACCGGTGCTGCAGGGGGTTTACCTTCCAAACGAGATCTATAAAGGGGACCAAGTTGCTGAAGCGGGTGACCTGCAGCTTACATTCCGAAGCGGGTATCGCACCTCGTGGCAAACCTCTCTCGGGGCCATACCGGACCAGATCGTTACGGCCAACTTGAGGAAGTGGAGTGGAGATCACTGCTCTTCCGACCACTCAGACACGGGGGGCTTCTTGCTTTGCAATAAGCCGATCCGGGACGAGACGCCGACCATTCTTGATGTCGCACCGACGCTTTACGATTTATTCGGTGTCGAGATTCCGAGAGACGTGGACGGCAGGCCTTGGATTTGGCTGAATTCCACCCAACCCTGACCATGCTCCCCTGAAGAGGCTGTCCTTCACGAATGAATTGCTGAACTTCAAAAGTGATGGGTGCGTGGGGCGGTTGGAGTGAGGAGGACTGGCGCCAGATCGAGCATTTGGCCCCCTTGTCCGTCGCCTTTTGTCTTCCCTACCTTCCTTTTTGGGCGGTGATAGTCGGATGTGCGGTCGCCGTCGTTCATGCTTTGTACCTATCCCCACGCTGGATCGGCGTTACCACCAGGGCTGAGGAAAAAAAGGCCGGGTGGTCTCGGGGGAAACTTTATTATGCCCTCAGTGTCGCGCTTGTTCTCGTGGTCTTCGCGGATCGGATGTACTTGGCCGCCGGCGTCTGGGCGATCTTGGCGGTGGGCGACGCGCTGTCCAATCTGATCGGTCGGCGATGGGGGAAGATTCGTTTCCCAGGCAGCCGAAAAACCCTGGGCGGTCTTTGTGCTTTTTGGGTGGGCGGGTCGTCCGCCTCCGTCTTGCTGATGTGGTGGAACGGGGGCCTGGAAGCGGGGCTGGGCTGGAACGAGCTGGTCGGCTGGAGCTGCACGGCGGCGGTCGGCGCCGGTCTTGTGGAAGCTCTTCCGTTGCCGTTTGACGATAACCCTGCCATTGCGTGGACGGCGGCTGCAATTTTGCAGGTTCTGAGTAGTTTGGACGGCTCGGGAGTGGCTTGGAAGTTGTCTTTCAGAGAAGCCGTAGTGGTTAATCTTGCTGCAGGTTTGGTGGCACTTGGATTCAAATGGCTCACGCCGCCGGCGGTCGGCGCGGCGGTGGTGCTGGGCACCTGCGTTCTTGCCGGTCTCGGTTGGTCGGCGTTCTTGCTGCTCGCGCTCTTGTTGGCCTTGGGCAGTCTTTTGAGCGCGCTTTCCGGCCGCCGGCCGGAGGAGAGGCACGAACTAGGCACTGAAGCGGGGAGACGGATTCTGAGTGTCCTAAGTAAGGGGGCTGTGCCTGCGATCTTGTCCGTGATCGCGGTATGGGGTGACATCTTGCCGTCGAGGGTGGCATTCTTGGCGGCGGTGACGGCGGCTTTGGGTGATACGGCCGGTACCGAAGTGGGACAGTGGGTTCGAGGAAAGACGTACCGCCTTCTTAGCTTCCAGGAGGTGGTGCCGGGAACGCCGGGGGCGGTGTCCGTGGCGGGGACGTTGGCGACCGTCTTGTCGGCGACGGCTCTTGGTGTCCCGGCATGGGCTTTGGGGTGGTTGCCGGCAGCGGGTGTTTTTCTTGGAGCGACTGCGGGAACAGCGGCGGTCTTCTGGGAATCTTGGGTAGGCGGAGAGAGGACGGGGGACAGCGAGGTGGAGGAAGCTGTTCTTAATCTTTTCGTGTGCTTCTTGGCGGCTTCACTCGGTTGGTGGTGGACATGCTGGATGGTGTGAAGGTCTACTGGCATTTCAGCCGTCCGTTTACGCTTCTTTTGCCCGCAATGGGGATGGCGTCGGGAAGCTTGGCGGCTTGGGGTGCCGAGCCCCGCTGGTCGAGCGACTGGACCGACGGCGGAACGGGGTTGGCGGGGCGCATTCTCGTGGGCATGGTGGTCGGGGCTTTGCTGAACGTGTTCTCCAACGGCTGTAACCAGATCTACGATTTGGAGATCGACCGAATTAACAAGCCGGAGCGAATGCTTCCTTCCGGTCGGTTGAATCGCCGCCAGGCGTGGTTGATTTCGCTGCTAGGTCTGGCGGGAAGTTTGATCTCGGCAGGTGGGCTGGGTCGTCAAACCTTGGCGCTTGCCATGACGGCGGCGCTCGCCACCTGGGTGTATTCGGCGCCGCCGTTGCGGACGAAAGCACGAGGGCTTTGGGCTAATCTGACCATCGCCTTGCCCCGCGGGACATTGCTGTGGGTGGCCGGTTGGTCGGTCACCAAATCCGCCTGGCGAGCGGAACCTTGGTTGGTGGGACTGGTATTGGGACTGTTCTTCTTCGGGGCGGCAACCACCAAAGACTTTTCGGACATGGCGGGCGATCAAGCGGGTGGTTGCCGGACCCTGCCGATCATGTGGGGGATCGAAAAGACGATACGACGTATCGGCTGGCTGTTTGTTTTCCCCTTCTTATTGCTTGCCCTTCTAGGTCTGACCGGGCTGCTGGGCGGTGCGGCCTGGGTTTTCGTCTTGACTGGCTTGCTGGCCTCCGGATGGGGGTTATTCATTGTTTTCTTGCTGAAGAAGACATCGGCCGAAAGTTGGAGCTTGACTGGTAGCCGTTCGATTACCTGGGAAAACCACGCGGGATGGCGCCACATGTACTGGTTGAGCTTATTCGTGCAGGTAGCACTGGTAGGTGCATACTGGGCGTGAATTTTGCCCCGGGACGAGAGGGTTGGGCGGAGAGTCGTCTCCGGTTATGTCGAGCGACGGACGATTCCTGGGTTGCGGATGTTGGTGGTCGCGGCCTGTCTGCCAGCTCTGATCCCTCGGGTTTGGTTGCCGGCGGGCGGTAACCGTCTTTGTTGACCTGGGGTATGAGGGGGGTTACAATTCTGGATATCGGCAAAAGGCGGACTCGCTAGGCATGGTTAAGCGGCTAAAGCGATCTTTCTACCTGAAGGTGTGCTTTCTATGCAGCGTTGTTGTCGGAAGCGCGCTTGAGCCTCAGGCTTTTGCAGAATCGGTTCCCGACAGAGGCCGCTTTAGTGCACTTCTTCTCGGTTCACAGGGAGAGCCCTTATCGGACGTGCTGGTGGCATTGGTGGCCGAGTCGCTCGACGAGGCTCGCCTGCCTATGCTCTGTAAGAGCAACTCGGCCGGTCGCATCATGCTGGAGAACCTTCAGTCGGGTACCTACCGGCTCTCCGTAAGAACGGGGCGGTACCGTGCTCCGGGGGAGCGATACATCGAGGTGGCTCCAAACGCCACCACGGTCGTTACGCTTGTTCTCCAAGAGCTTTTAATGCTGGGTGACGAGCGCGTCAATGTTGGAGTGAAGCCTCTTTTGCGCAATGTCGACCAGCGGCGGCTGATTCTTCGGGTTGAACCGAGCGCCGGCGACGTGGCTCCGGAAGACGGGCGACCTGACGTGGGAGGTGGAGTGGTTGAAGTCCTCGCTTCGACTCAGGCCGACGATTTGGGCCTGGCGGGTTTGGGCACGGCGGGTGACGGCCCGGTAACCAGTTTCGGCACGGTACTGAACCGCAGCGGAATCGGGAAGAGTCTTCTGGCCGGACAGTGGGGCTCCGGCGATGACAGCTTTTGGCGGTTGAAGAATGTGGTGGAGTGGGACGTGGGCTCCTCGCGAACGTTCCATTTCTCCCTCGGATATGGGCAGCTGAGTTTTGCGCCTCGGGGGGTTCGGCGAACCCTTGCCGCCGGCGGAAAAGAGACGGAGGCGGAAGCCGAGGCGGCACCGTTCGCATCGGGGACTTCCCGTTTGTTAAGCGTCGCGTTTGAGGATAATTGGCAGCTGGGGCGTGTAGTTACGTTGACTTGGGGCGTCGAGCTTGATCGCGTAGATGTTGGCGAGAGCCACACATTCGTGAGTCCCGAAGTGGGGGTGGAATACGTCCTTTCCGACTCGACCAATCTGTTCGGCCGGTTGTCGGGTGTTCGACCGGCCAAGGCTTCGACCGTACAGTTGACTACGGGCGAAAGGGTCAATCTTTCGAGTCCGGTGCGCGTGGCGGAAATCGACGGCCGCCTGGAGGTGGACCGCGGTAAGTACGCTTCAGCCGGTGTCTGCCGTGAATTACCAGGTGCGGCTGAGTTGGAAGTCGCCGCCTTTCATGATCGAGTGCCGAGGCCGTTGGCGGTGGTTGAAACACTTTCGCCAACGTGGGAGGGAGGGAGCTGGCTTGCGGCCGCGGGAGACAGCACGGTGCAGGGGTTGCGTTTTGTAGGCCGGCGACATTTTGGTGATCGAGTGCGGGCGGAAGTCGCATTTGTTCGAGCCTCGGCTCCCGCGATGCCCGAACGTGTGCGAGATGTGGGTTCGATGTTACCAAGTTCATTGCGGAGATTTTCGAAACTCTCGGCCACCATGGAAGCCGATATTCCGGAGTCGCAGACACGGATTACCGCGGTCGTAACGTGGATGCCCGGCGACAATGCGTTGGCGATCGTTGATGCCGTTTCGAACGTCTATGATGTCGGCAACGAAGGAGTCAGTTTTTTTGTTCGGCAGCTGATTCCCCTCCCCGACGACGGACTGAAGATCTTCGGCTTAGAGTTTCTTGCCGCCCGCCAGCTTGAGCTGCTTTTCGACGTCAGGAACCTCCTGGGTGAAGACCAACGGTTGTTGACCACCCCGAGGGGTGAGTACTCGATGCTCCAGTCGCCCCGAAGTGTGCGTTGCGGTCTCGCGGTTCGCTTCTAGCGACGGGAAATCGTGCGTTCTTTTGTTCCCGCTTTGTTGTGCCCTTCCACGGGTTCAGTCCTACGGTTGGGCCGTTCAACTTTTTGGATGAATGTCCAGAGAATTGAATCCGCTTCCGTTCTTGGTGGCTGATATGGCTTTGGGTCGGGCCGGAAGTAAATGCAGTCGAAAGGCTTGTGCCAAGGGAGGAAGGCCGAAACGGGCTTGGCATCTAAGTTGCATAAGACTACGTTGACGCAAACAACGGTGAATCGTGAGTTTCTTCCCGAGGTCTTGAGGAAACTTCAACCCGCGGTTGTGAGCCTTGCCTTTAAGAGTTGTCGCGGGTTCTGATAGGCGCCGTGAACGGGTAACCGATCGGGCGGGCGCCTGAGTGGAGAGCGTACAGTTCGTGGAACGACAGTTTGGGTCTCGCTGGCGGACGTGGTTGCTCGTGGTGAGCGCTCCTACGCTTGTCTATCTTGGGGCCCGCAACGTAGCGGATCGCGCCGAATGGGAAACTCCGACCGACGGCATTCGGTGGGAACAGAAGAGCGAAGGAGTGTTCGTCGCCGGCGGGCGACTGCCGGTCGAAGTAGAGGCGGGATACGCCCTGCTTGATATTTCCGGCGTTCCGGTACGTACGCTGGACGAGCATGCCGAGATCCTCGAGGCGTTGATTCGGCCGGGGGATTCCTCGACGGTGGTCGATTACACGTTCCTGGCCGTGGAGAACGGCAGGCAGATTACCGCACCTGTCCGCATTGAATGGAAGTCACCTTTAGAGGCGGTGGACTTGGCGCTGCTGCTTGTGGCGGGTTGCTTCCTTTTCGTTGGAACGGCGACGTATTTGCGTGGCCCCAATCTGCCGGGATCCTTCCACTTTGCGGTGCTTTGTTTGATTGCCTACTGCCTGTTGGCGTTTCGCTATTCGGGGCGGGCCGACCTGTTCGATCTCGCCGTGTACTGGATTTCAGCGATCGCGTTCTTGCTGCTGCCCCCGGTGTTGGTGCACTTCTGCCGGAAGTTCCCCGTGACAAACTCGGCCGGCTTTGGCGTGCCTGCAGTGTTGCTTTACCTGCCGGCCTGCGTTCTGGGCTTGGTTCACCTGCAATGGTTCTTGGGAAGGTTTGACCTCGTCGGTTTCGCGAGAACGTCTCGAACGGCTTCCTTGCTCGATCGGGTCGAACTGGGCCACTTCTTGGTGGGGATAGCTTTGGCCTCCTACTTGTTGTGGAGGACCTATCGCCGGTGTCCGGGAGTGGTGGAAAAAAAGCAGCTTCAATGGGTTGCTGCGGGTGCCACGCTGGGTTTTGTGCCGTTTACCCTGCTTTACGTAATTCCCTTTCTGTTGAACTGGCGCATTGCCGTCTGGATGGAGGCGTCGGTACTGTCAGTGGCTCTTGTGCCCCTCTCGCTTAGCTACGCCGTCGCCCGCTTTCGTCCCCACGACGTCCGCCTCTACTTCAAGCGAGGCGTGGCGCTCGTGTTGGCCAGCAGCGCCCTGCTGGCAACGTTCGTATTGTTTGTAGCAGCCATCCTGCGGGTCTTGGGCAGGTTCGCTCCGGAGGCGAATTTCCTTGTTTTGGGTGCTCTCGCCGTAGCGGTAGCGGTGCTGTTCGATCCTTTGCGGCGTTGGATCCAAGACCGCCTGGACCGGCACTACTATCGTGAGCGTTACGGGTATCGACGGTCGTTGCTGGATTTTGGTCGCAGTTTGTCTGCCGAGATTCAGTTGGAGGCGATTCTTGAGCGGGTGGTGGATCGGCTCGACAAGGCGTTGAACGTCCCCCGTGTCGCCGTGTTTCTCCAAGACGGGGAGAATCCCAGGCGCTTTCGTTTGGTCTGGGAACCCGGCGGGCATCTGGTTCCTCGTGAGTTTGGTCTGACTGAGGTTGAGTTGGAGCAGCTGGCTCAACCCAGAGATCCGGCGGATTGGCGTGGCACTGACCTGGCGCAGCTGCGGGATCCCCTGCGAGAGAAGTTTGCGGATGCGGGTCTGCGATACCTGGAACCTTTGCGGGTCCGACAGCGGGTGATCGGTTTCCTTGCTTTGGCGGCGCCGCGCGACGAAGAGCTTCTCAGCAGCGAGGACCTGGAGCTTCTTGCCGCGTTGACCGAGTACGCAGCCATCGCTCTGGACAATGCCCGACTGTATGCTTCACTGGAAGGGAAGGCACGGGAACTGTTCGAGTTGCGGGCGTATGCCGAGAACGTCATCGAAAGCATCCGCTTGGGCGTGGCGGTCGTTGACATCGGCGGTCGTATCACGGTCTGGAACTCGTCGATGGTTGAGTTGCTGGGCGTTGGTCAAGAGAAAGCGCTGGGAGAACACGTCGAGTCGGTGGTACCGCGCCCGTTCTTAGAAGCACTCCGTAAGGTGACCGACGGGCCCCACTGGCTGGTGAGCGAGGTTACCGAAGTGTACCGGGCCCTTTTGCCGAGACCGGACGGTGATCGGCTGGTGAACGTTACGTTGGCGCCGTTTCTGACGGAGGCAAGCGTAAATACGGGGACCCTTATTCTAGTGGATGATGTTACTGAGAAAGTGCGGCTTGAAGCCCAGCTTCTGCAGGCCGAACGGCTTAGCTCGATCGGGATCTTTGCGGCGGGAATCGCTCACGAGGTCAATACTCCTTTGGCCGCCATCTCCAGTTACGCGCAAATACTCCTGGAGGAGACGCCGAAAGAGGATTCGCGGTGGGATCTTTTGGAAAAGATTGAGCGACAGAGTTTTCGAGCCTCGGAGATTCTCAACAACCTCCTAAAGTTCGCTCGGTCCTCCGAGCGCGATTTTGAGGAAGTGAGCCTCAACTCCGTTCTGCTGGATACCTTGGGGTTAGTCGAGCATCAACTACGTAAGGATGCCATCGAAGTAGAGGTGGATTTAGATCCCGGTTTGCCTAAGACGGTAGGTAACGGCGGTAAACTGGCACAGGTTTTTATGAATTTGCTGATGAACGCCCGCGATGCGATGCCTGAGGGCGGTCGACTACGCCTGGTCACGCGACGACAAGATTCTGAGCTTATGGTGCGGGTCGAAGATACAGGGGCCGGCATTTCCAGGGAGGACTTGCGGCGTATCTACGATCCCTTCTTCACCACGAAAGAAGTGGGCAAGGGGGTCGGCCTCGGGTTGGCGGTAACCTACGGCATCATTCAGGAGCACGCCGGTCGAATCGATGTGGACAGTGAACCGGGCAAAGGCACCGTATTCTCGTTGTATCTTCCGGCCCGGCGGATACACTGAGAAGGTTCTAGTGCATATGTCACGTCCCAAGATCTTGGTGATTGATGACGAATCTGTCATGCGGGAGGTAATGACCACCCTCCTGGAGAGGGAAGGCTATGATGTCGTCACTGCCGGAGACGGTGACGAAGGTCTCCAGTACGTTCGAGACGAACCTGTAGATTTGGTTCTGCTCGATCTGATGTTGCCGGGAAAGAACGGCCTGAAGATTCTCGACGAAATCCTCAGTCTGGACCCGGACGCGGTCGTCGTGATGATTTCCGCGTACGCCACCATTGAGAGTGCGGTGCAGGCGACCAAGCAGGGAGCATTCGATTTTCTGACGAAACCATTCAAAAACGAGGAGCTGCTTCACGTCATCCGTAACGGTCTGCGGCGGCGGTCACTGGAGATTGAGAATCGCCAGCTGCGGGAATCGTTGGCGGAGAAGTTCTCGTTTGAGAGTATAGTCGGCAAGAGCGAGCCGATGCAGCGAATGTTCGGGCTGATTCGCCATGTCGGCCCCACCCGAAGCACCGTCCTGGTTACCGGGGAAAGCGGCACCGGAAAAGAGCTTGTAGCCAAAGCCATCCACAACATCAGTCCGCGTGCCCAGAGGCCTTTCGTCGCACTGAACAGCGGCGGCATTCCCATCGATTTGTTGGAAAGCGAGCTTTTCGGTCATGTGCGGGGCGCTTTTACCGGTGCAGTGGCAGCCAAGAAGGGGCTGTTCGAACTGGCGGACGGCGGCACCGTGTTTCTTGACGAGGTGGGGAATCTGCCCCCTCAAACCCAAGCCAAGCTGCTCAGGGTCATCCAGGAGCGTGAGTTTCGCCGTGTGGGCGGTTTGGAAAACATCAAGGTGGATGTGCGCCTGATTGCCGCGACGAATACGGACCTAAAAATGGCCGTCGAGCGTGGTGAGTTTCGCGAGGACCTCTATTATCGGCTCAACGTTATCACGATCCACCTGCCCCCGTTGCGGGAAAGGCGGGGAGACATACCCCTGCTCGTTGACCATTTCCTGCGTCAGTTTTCCGCAGCAAACCGCCGGCCCCTGTGCCACTTTGATTCTCGGGCTATGCGGCTGCTCATGGAGTATGACTGGCCCGGCAACGTTCGGGAATTGGAGAACACCGTCGAACGAGCTGTGGTTTTGGCCCCGGAAAACGGTTTGATCACGGCTGATCTGATTCCCAAGGATATTTTGGAGTCGGTCACCGTGAGCTTGGCGCAGATCGAGTTCTCCGAAAACGGAGGCTCATTGAAGGAAAAGGTGAACGATTACGAGCGGAGCCTCATCCTGGCAGCCCTTCGGCGGACGGAGTGGAATCAGAAACGTGCGGCGCGTCTTCTCAGGGTGAATCCGACGACTTTGAACGAAAAACTGAAGCGTTTGGGTATAACTATCCCGGGTTGAGCCGGCTTAACAGAAGCTTCCAGTGCGCCCTGGTCGTTCCGGTCTGCAATTCGTGAAAGCCGACCGTACCGACAGCCGGTCGGCGGTTG
Source organism: Acidobacteriota bacterium (assembly GCA_033811955.1). Classification (GTDB taxonomy): domain Bacteria; phylum Acidobacteriota; class UBA6911; order RPQK01; family JAPXNP01; genus JAPXNP01. Next base: position 12,755 of record JAPXNP010000004.1, on the reverse strand, counting down.
CTGAAGCCATGCAGGGAGAAGCACTTCAGGATGCGACCACGAGGGCGAGGGCCGGCCTTCCTTTGCACTCCCTTTGTGAATTCTGCTAGTTTGATCTTTTGGGCCGGTCTTATCATCATTAGGAGATGTCGGCCGGTACCGGAATGAAGAACTTTCGTGACCTGATTTGCGGGAGGAGAAGATCTTGTTAGTAGCACTTGGCGGGCCCCTGTGGTCCTACTTCCAGCAGGGCGGATTCATGATGTGGCCCCTCTTGGCCTGTTCTGTTCTCGGCCTGCTTTTCATCATAGAGCGACTTATCGCTTACCATCGCGTGAGAGGGGACACAGCGCAGATTGTGTCCGAAATTCGCGAGGCGCTTCGAGAGAGGAGGCTGCGGGAGGCGTTGGAAGTGTGCGAGTCTTACGATCATCCGGTGGCCATAACCCTGAAGGCGGGTTTGCTTCGTCTGGGGAAATCCCTTGCGGAGATCGAGAAGGCAATGGAAAGCGTGGCTCTGCATGAGGTTTCCAAACTTGAGCGAGGCTTGTGGATACTGGCCACCGTCGCGAATATCGCTCCTCTTTTCGGCTTCTTGGGAACCGTGACCGGTATGATCGCATCATTCGAGGCGTTGGCTGAAGTGGGCTTGGGCAACCCGGAAGCCGTAGCCGGCGGGATTTCCGAGGCGCTGATTACGACCGCGACCGGTCTTGGAATTGCACTGCCGGTGCAGGCCGCTTACAACTACTTTAACAACCGTGTCACCCAGTTTGCCCTGGATATGGAGATCAGCTCTTCGGTTTTGCTGGAAACGCTAAGTGAACTGGAAGTTGGTCAGCAGCCCGTGATGGAACGAGCATGAGACTTCGCGAGCGGGTTTGGACAATTGAGGCTTCCGTTCCGACCGCATCGATGGCGGACATAGCCTTTCTATTGATCATCTTCTTCATGCTGACGACTTCTTTTTCACCCGAGCGCACCAGCGTGCAGCTTCCGGAATCGCTGGTTCGGAGCGATGTGGAGAAGGGAGCGGCGATCATCGCAGTGACCGAGAGCGGACAGATCTTTTTTACCAGCGGCGAAGAGGAGTCGGTGCCCTTGACGGGGCCCGAAGAGTTGGGCCTGCTTGTCAAGGAAATCGTGAAGCTTGTGCCGAACAAGGAATTTGTGCTTAAAGCAGATCGGCGGGCCCAATATCGTTGGATCGACCAGGTGTTGGATGCGTTGCGCCGCAACGGTGCGACACGCATCGGACTCCTTACACGGGGAGAACGTATCGCCGGAGCGCCCTCCAGCGAGAGGGAGGGAAGTCCAGTCGAGGAGGAGAGGGCGGAACCCGAGGGCTCAGGTTTTTAGGCTATGGCCAAGCGACGATCCCGATTACAGCGCGCAGCGGAAGTTCCGACCTCCTCGATGGCGGATATCGCCTTCCTGCTCATAGTGTTCTTTATGCTGACCGCTGTGTATACAACGAACCAGGGACTTCGATTTCAGTTTCCTAAAGATGACCCCACCGATTTGAACATCCAGCCGGAGGAAGCAATCCACATCAAGGTGCTGGGCGAAGGCACGTATCAGGTAGATCGGGTGCCCATGACCCGGGATGAAATGGCAGGGTACATCAACGCAAAAGTGCAGGAGAATCCTTCTAAGCCGGTCATTATTCAGACCTTGCCCGAGGTGCCTTATGCCGCCATGGTGGATGTTTTCGACCTCCTGAAACAGCTGGAAGTCAAGAACGTGTCGGTTCCAACCGAATCGGAGATTGCCCGCTGGAGGGCCCTGGGGTATTTCCAGTGAATCAAGGCAAACTCTTTCTATGGGTGTTCCTGCTCTTCTGGGTTATCGGCAGAACCCTGGCCGCGCAGGCTTCCGGCGACTTTCAAAAAGGGCTTTCCTACTATAAGCAGGGTCAGTACGAAAAGGCCGTAGCCGAATTCGAAAGAATCGTGGCGTCGTCACCCGACTATGAAGCCGGCTATCGGGTTCTGGGAGACGCTTACCTTCAGCTGAAGCGCTATGAAGATGCAGCCAAAGCATTCCACCGGGCGGCTCAGTTGGACGGTTCCAAATTCGTTTCGTTCTATGGTGCCGCTGTTGCTGAGTTCAACTTGAAGCAATATCGTGCTTGCGTCCAGACGCTCACCGCCGGCGAAAAGGCGGCATCTGCGCCGCGAGAAAGGTACCAACTCCATCACTTGCGCGGAGCGGCCTACTACAACATGGGAGATTTTGCCGCCGCCGCCCGCGATCTTCGTGAGGCGGTGGCAATCCAGGGCACGAACTACGAGGATCTCTTCCAGTTGGGTGTCTCCTATTTTCGGCTGGGACGGCACGCCGAGGCCAGACAGGCTCTGCAGCGTGCCGCGGCTATCCGCCCGGACGACCGGGAAGCGAAGCGTTTTCTGGCTCGCGTTCAGTATGCCGAGGCGATTCAGGCGATTCAGGATCGAAAATTCGCCGAGGCTGAACGAGAGCTTCGGGAGGTCGTCGCCGCACTTCCCGATGACGCCGCCGCTTGGTACAACCTGGGGCTTGCCCAGTTGTTTCAGGAGCAGTGGACGGAGGCCGAGAGCTCATTCCGTCGTAGTTTGCAGCTGAACTCCGAGCGGTGGGAAGTTTTTGAACGGTTGGCTTTCGTGCAAGAAAGACTTGGACGCTACGAAGAGTCTTTGCGGAGCTATCGACGGGCCCTTGAGCTGAATCCGGCGGAGGCTCGCCTGCAAGAGAATGTAAAGCGGGTGGAAGAGCGGATTCGACGCCGCAGGGAAGGGTTGGAGGAGCCTTCCTAGACGTCGGTCAGGACCTTTGTAAAGGCTTCCAAGAATATTCCTTGCTTCGACGCTGGGAGTACGTCCCCGCTTGATGTCTAACGGCCGGTTTTTTCTCGAAACCTCGGTTGACAGGGGAATTCCCGCTCTGCGAAGATGAACTACTTATGGGACTATTGGATAAGCTTCGAGAACGGGCAAGAGCGGAGCGGCAAAGAATCGTGTTCCCTGAAGGAAAGGATGAACGGATCGTTGAGGCGGCGTGCCGGCTGGTAGAGAGGGAACTGGCCTATCCCATCGTGCTGGGTTCGAAGGACAGTATCGAGGCAATGGCGCGGAAGCGAGGCTGGTCACTCGACGGTGTGCAGATCATTGAACCGGCCCGATCCGACTGGTTGCCGTCCTTCGTCGACTTTTATTTCGAACGCCGCCGGAGCAAAGGTTGCACTCGGGAAGAGGCGGAAGAGTATGCCCGGGACGCGGTTGCGTTCGGAGCATTGATGGTGGCGCACGATTTCTGCGACGGTTGTGTTGCCGGCGCCGTACGCCCAACCGCGGATACCGTGCGGGCCGGGATTCGATGTGTCGGTCTTAAGCCGGGTATTTCCATAGTTTCCAGCTTCTTCTTGATGGTCTTGCCGGATCCCAAGTGGGGGGTGGAAGGAGGGTTGATGTACGCAGACTGTGGGGTTGTCCCCGATCCGACGCCGGAGCAGTTGGCGGACATCGCCATTTCCACGGCTCGGAACACGCGTACTTTTCTGAGTGCCGAGCCGAAAGTGGCGTTCCTTTCTTTCTCGACGAAAGGGAGTGCGCAACATCCGAGGGTGGACAAAGTGCGCAACGCAATCAAAGCCCTGCAGGGACGGAATGTAGATTTCGTTTTCGACGGAGAGCTGCAGGGAGACGCCGCTCTGGTGCCGTCGGTCGGAGAGCGGAAAGCTCCCGGAAGTCCCGTTGCCGGGCATGCGAATACGTTGATTTTCCCGGACCTGGATGCCGGCAACATTTCGTACAAGCTGACGCAATGGCTGGCCGGGGCGGTTGCGTTGGGGCCTATCCTGCAGGGCTTGGGCAAACCGATGAATGACTTAAGTCGAGGATGCAGTGCGGAGGACGTCGTAGACGTTACGGTGATTACTGCGTTACAGGCGATGGAGGAGAAACGTCATGTCGCACATTGAAATCATTTCGGGGCGGGAGATCCTGGATTCGCGTGGCAATCCTACGGTTGAAGCGGAGGTTGTGACCGAAGAAGGATTTGTCGGACGGGCTGCGGTGCCGTCAGGCGCTTCCACGGGAGAGCATGAAGCCTTGGAGTTGCGGGACGGGGACAAGAGCCGTTACCTGGGCAAAGGCGTGACGAAGGCCGTCAAGAACATCCACGAGATAATCGGCCCGGCTCTGGTAGGCAAATCAGTCTTCGATCAAATCGACGTGGACGAAACGATGATCGAAGTCGACGGTACCGAGAACAAGAGCAAGGTCGGCGCTAATGCCATGTTGGCCGTATCCATGGCGGTCGCCCGAGCGGCCGCGGAAAGCGTCGCACTTCCCCTGTACCAGTATTTGGGAGGAGTGAACGCCTCCGTCTTGCCGGTGCCCATGATGAACATTCTCAACGGAGGCGCTCATGCCGACAACAACGTGGATTTCCAGGAATTCATGATTATGCCGGTCAAGGCGGAGACCTTCCGGGAGGCTCTCCGGATGGGAGTGGAGACGTTCCATCACCTGAAGAAGGTCCTGGCGTCTCGAGGCTACAACACCGCCGTGGGGGATGAGGGAGGCTTCGCACCCAGCCTGAAGTCCAACGAGGAAGCGGTGGAGGTGATTCTTGAGGCGATCGAGAAGGCCGGCTACCGCCCCGGGGAGGATATTTACCTTGCTCTGGATGTCGCCGCGAGCGAGCTTTTTGTGGACGGCAAGTACGTCTTCAAGAAGTCGACCGGGGAGAAGAAGACTGCGGAAGGAATGGTCGACCTCTATGAGACCTGGATCGGAAAATACCCGATCTACTCCATCGAGGACGGACTGGCCGAGGATGACTGGGCCGGCTGGCGGGTGCTGACGGAACGATTAGGGTCCAAGGTCCAGCTGGTCGGTGACGATCTGTTCGTGACCAACCCAAAGCGGTTGCAGAGGGGTTTGGACGAAGGGATTGCCAACTCGATCCTGATCAAGCTGAACCAGATTGGTACCCTGACCGAAACTCTTCGGACGATCGAATTGGCGAAGACTCACGCGTACACGAACGTTATCTCCCACCGTTCCGGGGAAACCGAGGACGCATTTATCGCCGATTTGGCGGTGGCGACGAACGCGGGTCAAATTAAGACGGGCTCAGCCAGCCGCACGGACCGGATCGCGAAGTACAATCAACTCCTTCGTATCGAGGAGAATTTGGGGGGGCGGGGTTCTCTTGCCCGCTTGAGAAAGCTTGGCTGACTGGCTACGTAGGACTGCTTGCCCGGTTTCTCCGGCCGACGGACCGGCGGGTGCAACGCCTCAAGTGTAAGGAGTTGCAAGGTTGTCGGCGTTCCAGGGTTTCAGGGGATCTGAGGCCGAACCGAGCATTGCAAGAGAGCCAAAACGGTTTCCTTGGAATGCTGGAACGATGGAAACTTTGAACTTCGGAACACAGTCTGGGCGGGCGACGCCGGTTATGACGACGGCTTGTTCCGGAGGACCGGGGGAGAAGGATAAGACGTCCGGGGTGGCCGTCACTTGCAGTCATGACGTGGCGCAGTCTCTCGAGGAAGCGGATCACTCCGTCTCAGTGGTTATACCGTCGTGGAACGGTTTGCATCTGCTTGACGAGAATCTGCCTTCAGTCCTGTCCGCTGTAGAGCGGTACGAGAAGAGAACCAGGGCGGAGATCGAGATCGTTGTGGTCGACGACGGGAGCGTCGACGGGACGGTAGATCGATTGTCCCCGCGCTTTCCCGAGGTTAACTGGGTACCGCTACCGGAGAACCTGGGTTTTGCAGGAGCCTGCAATCGAGGTGTCGCTGTCGCTTCGAAAACGTGGGTGGCACTCTTGAACAATGATGTCCGCGTGGATCCCGACTATTTTCTGCATCTCGCGGAACACTTCGGCGATCCGGAAGTCTTTGCCGTGGGGGCAAAGGCGTATGAGTGGGACTCGTCGTTTTTGGCGGTCGGCGGGCGTTACGGTCGCTTCCGAAACGGGTTCTGGCGAGTCTACTTCAATTACGACATTGAAGGACCTGCGGCCAGGCGCTGGGTAGATGAGCGACGACTCCTGTCGGTTTATGCAGTAGGAGGATTCGCTACTTATCGACGTCGCGGCCTGATGCAACTGGGGGGCTTCAACGAGGTTCTCGCACCGTTCCACTGGGAAGACGTGGATCTGTCCTACCGGGGATGGAAGGCCGGGTGGGAGGTTCGCTATGAACCCAGGAGCAAAGTGTGGCATCGAACCAGTGCTACGATCGGGCCACGGTTCTCGGTGCAGCAGGTGGAGGAAGTGGCTCTTCGAAACCGCTTGCTCTTTCACTGGGTCAACCTTCATGCTCCAGGCTGGTTGGCGTGTCACTTGGTTGCTCTCCCGGCTCTCTTGCTGGGGAGAACCTTGGCGGGTGACCTTGGAGCGTTGCGGGCGGTTCGGTCGGCGCTGCGTCTGTTGCCTGAAGCCTTGAAACGGCGGCGGGAGGAAAGGAACCGGTCGCGGCAGAGCGATCGCAAGGTGGCTCGGCGACTGCAGAGCTTTTATTCATCCGCCCCGATTCACGTGTACTATGATCGCGGCCAGATTCTCAGGGAGCATTGGGAAGCCCGTGAAGCAGCTGAGCGGTGTCATCATTACGTTTAACGAGGCTGAGAAAGTACGCGGCGCCCTTGAAAGCCTCCGTTCCGTCTGCGACGAGATCGTTGTGGTGGATTCATTCAGCCGGGACGCGACCCCGGAAATTTGCCGGCGTTATGCCGATCGATTTGTGCAGCGCGAGTGGCCCGGTTACAAGCTGCAGAAGCAATTTGCCACCGATCTTGCCGCTTGCGACTGGATTCTCAGCCTGGATGCCGACGAAAGACTAAGCTCGCCACTGGCACGCGAGATTGGTGTATGGAAGCAGCGAACGGGGACAGGGTACGATGGTTACCGTATTCCCAGGCTAAGTTTCTTCTGGGGTCGATGGATCCGTCACGGACTTTGGTACCCTGACTACCAGGTGAGACTGTTTCGCCGCTCAAAGGGGAGCTGGGTCGGGGGCCGGGTCCACGAGTCTTTCCAGGTAGGAGGCCCGGTAAGCGTGCTCCAAAACCCCATCTACCATTTCTCCTATGCTTCTCTCGATGAGTACTTGCGGCAGCTGGTGCATTTTAGTCGATTAGCCGCCCTCGACCTTCAGGAAAGGGGTATTCGCCCTCGGGCGAGTGGCTTGCTTCTCTCGCCCTTGTTGGTATTTATGAAAAGTTGGATCTTCAATCGGGGTTTTCTGGACGGCACGCAGGGCCTAATCGTGTCGGCCTTGGCGGCTGTTTCGACGTTCTTCAAACACGCCTACCTTTGGGAACAACGACTTGGCAAGTCTTTATCCGAACAGGAATGGACGGAACTGGAGGAACCGTGAGTTTTCCGGGGCTCCACGGCGAGACTCCGAAACTTCGGCTTCTCTACCTGGACACGGAGGAGGTTTGGAGGGGTGGCCAGGAGCAGCTATTGGATTTGATGGTCGGGTTGCGCCGGCGAGGGCATGAGGTCTGGCTGGGTTCCCCGGCCGGTGGAGTTTTGCAGAAACGGGCTCAGAGTTTGGGATTGACCACCTTCCCATTTTCCCAACGCAACGAGGCTGATTTTCGTGGGGTGCGTCAAGTCGAGCTCGGTCTACGAAGAATCCCGGACATTCATGTGCTCCATCTGAATACGCCGCGCCCCATGTTGTTAGGCGCCTGGCTGAGACGGCGTAGGCGGATCCCGCTGCTGGTAGTTTCTCGGCGGGTCGATTTCCCTCTTCGTTCCCGATTGAGTGTCTGGAAGTACACCAGCTTGCCGGACCGGATTTTTACCGTTTCCGAGAGTATTCGCGAAACACTGATTGCGTGTGGGGTCCCTGCCCAAAACGTCGAGTTGGTTTACGAGGGGATCGATATAGATGCGGTGGATCGGGCTTCTTCCGAGTTCGTCCTTCCTCGGGGTAAAGGTCCCGTCATTGGTATCGTGGCTCATCTCAGTGCCGAAAAGGGACATCAGGTACTGTTGCGAGCCGCAAGTTTGTTAAAGCGCAAGGGACTACCCTTCTCCCTCGTGGTGGTTGGGGATGGGGAACTGCGAGAAGCCTTGGAATTGCAAGTGCATACTTTGGGCCTGGACGGGCACGTCTGGTTTACGGGATTTCGTTTCGATTGTCGCGCCTTGTTCAAGCAGATGGACGCTTTCTGTCTTCCCTCGATTTCCGAAGGCCTAAGTTCGGCTATCATGACGGCCATGGCGGCTCGGTTGCCGGTTGTGGCGACGCGGGTGGGAGGCATCCCTGAACTGGTGATTGATAATGTAACGGGGCGCTTGGTGAGCCCCGGCGATGCAGAGGAACTGGCTGCGGCTTTGGAGACGCTCATTCTCCACGCTGACGTGGCGAGACAGTGGGGGAGCCGAGGGCGCTTGCGGGTGGAACGGTACTTTTCGCTGTCGGCGAAACTCGACGCAACCGAGTCGGCGTATCGGAGGGCGCTTGGCGGGATCAGGTTGGATGCGTCCGCAGAAGGAGTTTTGGAGCAGGAGAATTGACTGTGGCGGGCGAGCTTGTCGTCGCAACCAACAAGAAGGCGTTTCATGATTACGAGATCCTCGAGCGGTTCGAGGCGGGGCTCATGCTGCAAGGCACGGAAGTCAAATCCCTTCGTGAGCGCCGTGTCAACCTGAAAGATAGTTACGCTCGAGTGGTGAACGGAGAAATGTGGCTGGAGGGCTGTCATATCAGCCCGTACCCCTACGGGAATATACACAATCACGACCCCGAACGCCCCCGCAAGTTGTTGCTCCATCGCCGGGAAATCGCTCGGCTGATCGGTTCCATGACCCGAGGAGGCCTTACGGTGGTTCCGCTTCGTGTGTATTTCACGCGAGGGAAAGCCAAGGTCGAGTTGGGATTGGCTCGTGGCAGAAAGACTTACGACAAACGTGAAGTTGCCCGTCGCCGGACGATCGAGCGGGAAGTGGAAGCTGAACTGAAAAGGAGATGAACGCGTGAAGATCACGATCACCCGCGACGCTTGGACGGACGAGCCGCTGGACCTTTTGATTGTGGCCGGAAATTTGCAGGACGCTACGGTACGGTCTCGCCTTTCAGGAGCGGAGGATGCTCTCTGGGATGCCTTGCTTCAAGAGCGGGGTTTGGAGGAATGCGGCTGGACTCGTTTGTTGTACGGCTGGCCGGGGACGCGCGCCCATCGCGTACTCCTGGTATCGGCGACGGGCTGTACGGGACGCTACGACCGTTTGCGCAAGAATGTTCTTGTGGCTTTGCGGGGCCTGAAGGTTCGACATCTCAGCCGGGTCGGTCTGGCCTGTCTGAACGCAGAATCGGGCGACGACTGGCAAGTATTGATAGAGGCTGTCCATCTTGCGACGGAGGACCTGGGCTCCATGAAGACGCAAGAGCCCGATGCTTTGGTGATTGAGGAGGTATTCCTTTTTTCAAGCGAGATCAGTCGGGACATGTGTGAACGAGTCGCCTGGACGATGGAGGGGGTCAACCTGGCGCGTCGCCTTACCAACTTGCCCGGCAACCGGACGAGCCCGAGGGAGCTGGCTGAAATTGCGCGGCAGGTGGCCCAAGACGGTGGGTTGGAGTGTGTAATTTGGGATGAAGCCGCTCTCGCTCGGGACGGGTTTGGGGCCGTCCTGGCGGTTGGAGGGGGCAGCCCTCGGCCTCCTCGACTGGTGAGTCTGACCTATCGGGGTGATCCTGAACGGCCCGAGCGGATAGCGTGCTTGATTGGAAAGGGGATTGTCTTTGACGCCGGCGGCATTTCCCTCAAGCCCGCGCAGTCCATGGAGGAAATGAAGGCCGACAAGGCGGGCGCTTGCGCCGTTCTGGGGGCCATGCACATCGTGGGACGTTTGAAGCCGCGTTGTAACGTGGCGGCCTTGGTCCCTCTAGCCGAGAACTTGCCCGACGGTAGAGCGCAGAGACCGGGCGACGTTATCCGAACATATTCGGGCAGGACGGTGGAGGTGATCAATACCGATGCGGAGGGACGGCTTCTCTTGGCGGACGTCCTGGGTTACGCGGATGCAGTCCTCAAGCCGAGCTGGATCGCGGATCTGGCCACTCTCACGGGAGCTTGTGTAGTGGCTCTGGGGCACGTTCGCGCAGGTTATTTCGCCAACCGGGAATCGCTGGCTTCCGCGGTGGAAACGGCCGCATCCAAGGCCCGGGAACGAATTTGGCGACTGCCGCTGGACGTCGACTACTTCGAGGAGCTCAAGAGCCCTATCGCCGACGTGAGGAATGTAGGTTCCCGTTGGGGTGGGGCGGTAACCGCCGCCAAGTTCTTAGAGTTTTTTGCAGGTGAGCGTCCCTGGTGTCACATCGACATGGCGGGTATGGACATGTTCGACGACAAGCGCCAAGAGCTCGGTCCCTCAGGTTTCGGCACCTTGACCTTGGTACATCTTGTAGAACGCTTCGCAGAGGAAGACTTCTGAGAGTTCTGGAAGGGTAGGGTCTGATGGTGCGAGGAGCCGATTCCAAATTGCGCCCGTCTCGGCGGCCGTACCACAAGTGAAAGTGGGCCGGCGGTTCGGAGCTCGGCGCTGATTGGCGGCGCTTCTTCGCGAGCCGTCACACTTCGTCGCCTGCGCTCCGGCTAAGCCGAAAAGCCCACTTCACCGCGGCGATCATGCTCGTCGGATCGGCAATACCCCGTCCCGCCAAGTCAAAGGCGGTTCCATGATCAGGAGACGTCCGGAGCACGGGAAGCCCCAGTGTTACGTTGACGGCCTCCTCGAACGCCACGAGCTTGACCGGGATCAGTGCTTGGTCGTGGTAAAGGGCGACGACGCCGTCGAACTCTTCCCGCCATGCGCGCAAGAAGACTGTATCTGCGGGAAGAGGTCCATCCACTCGCCAGCCTTGCGCCCGAGCCGCTTCAACCGCCGGCTGCAAGATCTTGCGCTCTTCGTCTCCAAACAGTCCATGCTCGGACGCATGCGGATTCAAGCCGCATAGTACCAGGCGTGGGTCCTCCACTCCGACTCGTTGCAACGCCCTTCCGAGAAGTTCGATGCAGCGCACGATATTCGCCGAATCGAGACGAAAAGGAACGTCTCGAAGAGGGAGATGTGTTGTAGCGAGAATCACCTTCAGGCGATCAGTGAAAAAGGACATAACCGGACGACCACCTTCAAACTGCGCTCCGATGAGCTCGGTCTGCCCCGGGTACCGGTAACCGGCCGAATGCAAGGCTTCCTTGCAGACCGGAGGGGTCACCAGCGCCCGCAGACCGTTCGTACGGCAGAAGTTGAGTGCCTCCAATAATGACCTGGCGGCCGTCTCTCCCGCTCGGGCGGAAATCTCACCCCAGGGTGGAGGATAAGGATAGTCGCCCAGGTCCAGGATCTGGACGTTCTCCCAAGCGAGTTCAATCCGAAGATCCCGGGCCAAGCGTTCAAGGTACCCCCCCGGTGCGGCTACGACCACCCGACCAAGGAGCCCGGTCGGCTGGCAATAAGCCAAGCTTTTGAGCAGAACCTCGGGCCCTACTCCATGGGGGTCGCCACAGGAACAGACCAGCGTATTCACGCGAAGGTCCCGGGTCGAGCCGTTGCGTGGTCTACCGGTCATCAGGAAAATGCCCGGCTGGGATCAACGATTCCTTTTCTTCGTGCTCCTTGTACATGTATTTGATGGCGTGCTTAGGAATCAAAAGGTTGGGCGCGTCGTCCCGATTCACCTTGATGCAGCGCTTGTCATACCACTCGATAACGCCCCGGATCTCTTCCCCGTCAACCAGGCGAACGACCATCGCCGTCCGGTTGGCCATCTGCTTTAGATAGTAGTATTCCTCCGCACTGGTCTGCTCGGGCGGCACCTTCTTTCGTTGTCCACGGGCATACTTCGCTTGTTCTTGTTCACGGAGCTCCGACAGAGACGGGCGGATCAGCTTTCGGTTAACCATAGGATGTTTCTCACAGAAGGTCGTCCGGTTGCAGCCGGATGCAAGGGATCCTCACAAAGTTCCCTAGGTTGGCGGTATCCTATCACTATGTTTCGGCCTTTGACAAGGAAAAAAAATCTCCGGCGACGTAACGTTGCAACGATTGTATACCTTGCACTCCTTTTGCCGGCGCAGCTTTTGACTGTGAGCGAAGCTCTCGGCGCCGTGACACAGACGACTCGAAAACCGGTTCTTGTGCGGGACGAAGTCAACAAGCCTAAACCCGAAGAGCCGGAGGTGCGTGAAAGGAATCCGGAGCGAGCTCGAGAGGAGGCGGAGATCGGTGATTTTTATATGAAGCGGGACAATTACGCCGCCGCCGAGGCTCGCTACCGGGAAGCCGTAGCTTTCGATCCTCAGTGGACCGAGGCCTATGTGAAGTTGGCAAAGGTGCTGGGGAAACTGGGTCGCTACGAGGAGGCCGTCCAGGTTTGTCAAGACTACTTACAGGCTCACCCCGACGCCAAGGAGGCGAAAAAGGTGCAGGATCTTATGGAGGACCTGAAAGAAGAGATGGCGAAGGCGGAGCGGGCGAACTAGGTTCCCGTCGGGTGGGTATCCCGGCGACGACAAGGGTTCTTGTTCGAACCTGTGCTACTGGTCGCCGAGTTCCGGGGGCGTTTCTTCGGTGAAAGAATTGCAGTTTCGGCAGCCTCCAGCTTTGCCGTTACTAGGATCCTTTTCAAAATTGAGGCAGCACTTAAGGCGCCCGCACAAGCCGGTCAAGCGACTGGGATTCATGGCGAGCCCCTGCTCCTTGACCGTCCTGACGGCGACTGATCCCAACGTCCGCAGGAAAAGTTTGGAACAGTTCTCTTC
>JAPXNP010000003.1:0-25906 GCA_033811955.1 Acidobacteriota bacterium | reverse complement strand
GTCTTGGCGAGAATTATCGAGGTTCTGTCGACCGATGTTGGGCTCGTCACGGTGTCTGTGCTGGCCCTTATCTTGAGCGGGGGACTTGCTTGGATTACCTATTGGTGGTTGCATCGGCGGGAAGGCTTCGAATTGGTAGAGTAGGAAGTCACTGCGCCCTGGAGGAAGAGCGAGGAAGCCTATGACTCTGGTAGTCGGAGGTTCGACCGGGAGTAGTGGGGAAAATGTCTTAAGGGCGGAAGGTCTCGTGAAGCGTTTCTCATCGTTCACGTTGGGACCCATCGACCTGGTACTCCAGCCGGGTACTACCTGCGGACTGCTTGGAGCGAACGCCTCGGGGAAGACGACGCTACTGAACTGTCTGGCCGGGCAGTACCGCCCGACTGAAGGGAACGTCTTCGTGGGCAATGAGAGCATCCGATTCAATGCTCATGATCATCGTTTTATGGTTGCTCTGTTTCTGGAAAGGGTCAGCCTTTACGGTGATCTGACAGTTTCCCAGATTCTGGCTTTTGTATCTCGCCTGTACCCAAGTTGGAACCACCGGCTGGTGCAGGAGTGGACGAGAGGATGGAAGCTGCCCCTTGATCAACGCCTAAAGACCATTTCGAAGGGGACCCAGGTGAAGGTGGCCCTGATCTGCACCGTGGCTAGCGGCGCCGAGTGGTTGCTCCTGGACGAGCCGACCGCTGGATTGGACCCGGAAAGCCGCTGGGAGCTGCAGGAATTCCTGAGCTTGTTGGGCCGGGAAGGGAATACGGGGATTGTGCTGGCTTCTCACCTGTTCGAGGACATCGAACGAGTTGCCGAACATCTATTGGTGATGCGGCAGGGTCAACTCGTGTGGAACGGCCCGCTGGTCGACCTGGTGGACAGCCGGATCTTCGCTTTTGACCAAAGGGTGGCTCCGGAACTGGACGGGAACATTCAACGAGTGGACCTGGCCCACTTAGGGGCAACCTGGTTCCTGGTGCGGGACTTTGACTCTCTTACCCCTGAGGTTCGCACATCCTTGCTGGGCGGTCAGGAGCTTACGGGGCGGTTAGCCGACATCTACTTCACCCTTCAAGGAATCTCACGCGGCCGGGGATTTCCTGCTTCTAGCGGCGAATGACGCTGTGGCGGGAGGTGTTGAGAACCAAAGAAAGGCCGGTAACGGAGTGACATCCTGCCGGCCGGGAAAGGATGAGCTGCAGCCCGCCACGGTTGCGGATTTTCAAGGCCTTTGCGAGTCCCCGGCGCAGACTCGCCGCATCCTTCTCCTAGTTCGAGCCACGGCGTGCCTTCATCGCTTGGTGTCCTACAGGTTCCGGCAGGGTAACGGACCCTTTCCGGCTGCGTAGACCACAGGGAAGCAGAGAACTCCCGTTCGAAACAGTAGTGCCACCTTGGGAACCCTGGGAGATCCTGCAGCGGCGGCTGGGGTTTTCCAAGCCTTCACCAGACCCTCTAAATGAATGCACAACCCTTTCCACTGGTGAAGAGAAGGGCCATCGGCGACTCACAGCTCTTTCGACACCAAATCTTCTTGAACCAACAGCCAACCCTTCTCCCGCCGAAGCACGCCCTCTTCTTCCAATCGAGCGAGTATTTGGCTGAAATACTGCGGGCTTACTCCGAGCCACTCGGCCATTTGAGCGTGCGTCAATGGGAGGCCGACGCGCCGAACACGTTCGTTCGTCAATGGTCTGACTCGAGTGACTTGTTCGCGGAGATAGTCTAGGAACATTTCGTCTGCATTCAGCAGCTGGAGACTCCGAATGCGGAGCATGTAGGTGTAGACCTCAGAGGCGAGTCGGTGAACGATAGTGCGCAAAAGGAAATCGTCCAATTCGCTAACCAGCGCCCGAAAAGTCGGACCCGGCACTCGAACCAGCTTACATTGTGTCAGGGTAACAAGGTCAGCCGGGGCCTCAGTTCCGAGAAGCACCTCAGGTATTCCAATAACCGAGGGTCCGTCATACCATGTCAACAAGGCTGGCCGACCTTGGCGGTCGCAGGCACGCCAGGCGATGATTCCCTCGTCCAAGGCGAATACCCAAGACATGGGATCCCCCGATCGGGTCAGCCGGCAATTTGCAGCGATTTCTTCCCAGGAATTCTCAGAGCGGCAAGCCTCGATCAGGGGGTAGAATAAATTTCCCTGGTATTCTCCTTCCCGTCGAGATGCAGAACCCTTCATGAGCGGTGGCCTCCTCCTTTTCCGCGGCTTCAGCGGAACCGTAAGTAAACGCCTGACGTCGCCTTGACTGCAGGAGACATAACTCCCACAGACACCGCCAAATAGCAAAGAGTGGAATTTTATTCAACCTTACAATCGAGGTCAACTCCTGACAAGGTATCAGGAAGTTGCTGGTTCCTCGGAGTTACTCGGACACACGGAGTCAGCTGGAGAACTTTAGGGAAGTTACAAGGAGGGGAGTTACAAGGGACACTACTTTTCCACTTCCCTTTCCGGTTGGCGAGCTGCAGAGAGGCAAGCCGTCGCTCTGGAGTCGGGTCGCGAGCTTCGGCAAGCGTCAACCGTACCCGTGCGGCTGGCGATATGCCGGCCGTGGTCCGCTGTATCGACAGATCCGTCGCCGAGCAGAGCCTTGGGGCCAGCGACTTTGCCACGGGCTATGGTTTCACGAGCAGCGGGTCGCGGTGGGACTGGGAATAGCGGGCCGCAGATTCATCGGGGAGGCGGTTTTCGGCGGAGGATCTCCGCGGCTTAACCCGCAGTGGAGTCAGGGCGTCAGGGAAAGAGAGAGACGGTGTCCTTTGTATCCGCCTTTTATCTCCTCTCCTCTTATCTCCTCTCCTCCGCGGATGCTCCCAGCCCTGCCCCCGAAAACCAAGAAAAAGAGACAGTGTCCCTTGTAGCCCCGCCTTGTAGCCCCGCTTGTAGCCAGCCCTTGCTACTCCTTAACGGGAGGGAGATGAACAGACCAGTGTCCCTTGGACGCCTCCTCCCCCTTGGACGCCTCCTCCCTTGGACGCCTCTCCCTTGCACGCCCCCCACGAAGAATGGGACGCCCCCCTCCAGGAGGCAGCCACGGACAAGCTGGCCGCCGTCGCGGTCCAGATCGAACAGGCTGTTACGGCGGTCACAGCCGTCGACTTCGACCAGACGAACCTGTCGCCAGAACAGGCACGCGAAAAAAGACAGTGTCCCTTGTAGCCCCCTTGCCTCCTCCGCGGATGCTCCCAGCCCTGCCCCCGAAAACCAAGAAATAAGAGACAGTGTCCCTTGTAGCCCCCCCTTGTAGCCTCTCCCTTGTAGCCCCGCTTGTAGCCAGCCCTTGCTACTCCTTAACGGGAGGGAGATGAACAGACCAGTGTCCCTTGGACGCCTCTCCTCCTTGGACGCCTCCCTTGGACGCCTCTCCCTTACACGCCCCCCACGAAGAATGGGACGCCCCCCTCCAGGAGGCAGCCACGGACAAGCGGGCCGCCGTCGCGGTCCAGATCGAACAGGCTGTTACAGCGGTCACAGCCGTCGACTTCGACCAGACGAACCTGTCGCCAGAACAG
The DNA here is from genome assembly GCA_033811955.1 of Acidobacteriota bacterium. Classification (GTDB taxonomy): domain Bacteria; phylum Acidobacteriota; class UBA6911; order RPQK01; family JAPXNP01; genus JAPXNP01. The sequence continues at coordinate 22,390 of JAPXNP010000003.1, read as the reverse complement.
GCACGCGATCTCGCACGGCGGATCCGGAGTCTCCAACAGCGCGTCCAGCGCAACCAGGAACTCTGGTTACAGGTACTCGAACGCATCCGGACGGCGGCGGAACAGCTGCAAGTCTTCCGCCGCTACGCCGCTTGCCTGGCCACACAGTCCGCCTCGGGCCGCCGTTATTCCCGTTCCGTGTGACGGTTACCGACCGGCTCCCGTGTTCCCCGCCGCCCATGCGTTGGGAAAACGCCGCCGGGCTATACCTCTCTTGGACGCTCGGAGCCCCACCGGCCCTTCTCCATGGCTTCTGACTCCTGACCCCGGCTCTGGAGTCCCCCCAGCTCAGCTCACAACCCTCGTGCCCTTCTCCGCACCCAGCTGCAGCACTCGGGTCCCTCCAACCGTCAAAATCCTGGCGGCAACTTGCTGAGAGCCGGGGAGGTTGTGACATCACGGCGACCCTCGAGCTGACCCCGAGGGCTGATCCCGGCTGCTCCGGGCCGTCCAAAGCGCCTTATGTGCTTGAAAAACCGAACCCTATGCACACACCTGAGAGACGCACGAGTTTGGCACAGATGTTGCTTCCCCGCTTTGTGGTGCAGTAAAGTCCGATTTTCCACGCAAAAGACCGTTAGGAGCTGAAGAGATGGCGGACGAACGACCGACAGAGACCTCCGAGACCAACCGGCACGACTTGGTGCTGGGGGCTCTCGACCAGGCCGCCCGGCCCGCGCGGGAGCTGGAAAGGCTCTGCGGGGGCTTGTCCCAGCTTCTCTGGGCCGGGCGACAGGAAGAAGCTATGGACCAGCTGTGGCTGCTCTTGAGCGGGCTCGGGGCTATCGCCCAGGCGGTCTACTTGACGACTCTCCAGCAGGAAGAGATCCGCCCGCTGTTGGTCAATTGGACTTCGGAACTGCAATCGATCAGCCAGGGTGTATTCGCCTGAGGTGACAACGTGTCGCACAAGGCCGGTTTTGCAGCCAGAATTCCCACTGCCGCAGGGATTATCCGTAGCTTGCGGATCGAACCGTCACGCTGCGGTAAGCCGACGGCCAGAGTCACGTGCAGTGACGGTTCCCAGCGCTTCCTCCACAGCGCCTTCGACCCGGAACGAGAAGCGCACGATTGGGCCGCCGCCCAGTCCTTTGGTCCCCGCGACATCCTGGTAGTGTTTGGGGTCGGTCTCGGCTACCACTTGGTCGCCCTGAGGCGGCGCCTTCACCCACAAAACCTTCTCCTGGCGGTGGAACCCCTCACCCTTTGGGGAAGCACCGTCACTACTTGCGAGGTTAGGCGGGAGGCCGAGCAGGCGACGTCTGGGATCTATGCTTCGTGGCAAGAGGCCGCCCGCTACATTGCGGCCGTTCCCGACGGCTACTGGAGAACGGTTCGGGTGCTGGCTCCTCCGATTTTCACCCAACTGTTCCCGGAAGCCTGGCGCGCGGTCCTGGAGGGAGTTCGCCAGCACGTGAACAACAGCCAACTGCTGCGCCAGGCGGTGCGGGTGTGGGGCAGAACATGGCAGACGAATCTTCTGGAGAATCTCCTTCGGCTGCCTGCGTCGGCACCGGCTTCTCGCTACTTCGGCGCTCTTCGCCGGAAACCCGCTGTCCTCGTCGGAGCCGGTCCCTCCCTTGAAGGGAATGTTGATCTGCTCGAAGAAGCGGCCCAGCACTGCTGGATCGTGGCCACGGGGACGGCCGCCCGCCTGCTGGCGCGGAGGGGCCTGCCGTATGACTGTGTCGTTTCGGTCGATCCGGGCGAGTTCAACTACAAGGCCTTCTTCGAGTCCACGTCGCATGACCAGGCCCTGCTGTTCTACGACATCTGCGTCCATCCTGGGATTCCCCGGGACCACGGCGGACCCAAAGTCGCCATGGCCATCTATCCCGACGCCGGGTGGATCGACCGCTTCGTGAACGAGCCGCTAGGCCGGGTCGAGACCGGGGGTTCCGTTTCCAACGTGGCTTTCGACCTGCTGTGCCGTATGGACGCCGAACCGATCATCCTGATCGGCCAGGACCTCGCCTACCCGACAACGCAGAGCCATGCTGCCGGGGTCCTCGACGAACGCTACTCGTCGGAGGTACCGGATGAGTGGATCCGTGGCGATTTTGAGGCGCTCGCCGAACGCGCGAAGACGAATTTCCGAGCGCGCAAGTTCCTCGAGGGTGGCCGCATTGTTGTTCCCGCCGTGGGCGGCGGGGAAATCCTCACTGACCGCAAACTGTTCGCTTACCTGAGCTGGTTCGAGGAGAAGATCGCCCGCCTCGGCGGAAGGAGAACGGTCATCGACGCGACCGAGGGCGGCGCCCTGATTCGCGGCACCCGTGTCCTACGGCTGGCAGAGGCGCTGCGGGAATGCCGAAACCACAATGCGCGGGAGTTCCGCGCCGAACTCCCGCGAAGGGCGCGGGAACCGTTGCGGATTGACGGTCCGGCCCTGGATTACTACCTGCGACGGGTCGGCCGGAACCTGCTTGACGCAGAGAAGGCCCTGCAGGCTCTGCTCTCGGTTTCCGCAGACGCCGAGTGGGTCTCACCGGACGGCTACGTTCCAGTCCTGGAGACACTGGAACCGCTGCGGGAACCGCTAGCCTTCGTCATGACAGCGGTCTTCATTACAATATCAGAGCTCCTGGAGCAGCCCAGACCTCCCCAGGAGCAGGGTGGGTTGCCGGCGGCGTTCTTCGAGCAGCTGCTCGAGGTTCTGAAGGGAGCCGGCCGCGACTTGGAAACGGCCAGGTTGTCCCTGGCTCGGGAACTTGCGCAACCGGAACGTATGTAGCCAGGACGGCTCACCGTTAGGAGAATGATGGCACGAGATCACGTGGGCTACCGGGAACTTGGCACCGAGCTCTGGCAGAACTTGAAGGACCGGTCGATCCTGGTCACCGGAGGGACCGGTTCCTTCGGCACGGGCTTCGTGGCAACCGTGCTCCGGTGGGCGGAACCCAAGCGCATTATCGTGTTAAGCCGTGACGAGCTGAAGCAACACGAAATGCGGCAACGATTCCCTTCCCCCAGGCTCGGCTTTTTCCTGGGTGACGTGCGGGACCGCGACCGCCTCTACCGCGCCTTCAAGGCAGACGTCGATATCGTGATCCACGCGGCGGCGCTGAAACAAGTTCCCTCATGTGAATACAACCCGTTCGAAGCAGTCAAGACGAACGTCCTGGGTGCCCAAAACGTGATCGACGCGGCCATCGACTGCGGCGTACCCAAGGTGATGGCCATCAGCACCGACAAGGCCGTTAACCCGGTGAACATTTACGGAGCGACGAAGCTTTGCGCCGAGAAGCTCTTCGTCCAGGGTAATGCCTACGCCGGCGGCCGGGCCACACGGTTCAGTTGTGTCCGCTACGGGAATGTCCTGGGAAGCCGAGGCAGCTTCCTTCCTCAGTTGATGAAACAGAAGGTGCAGGGCAAGATCCTGATCACCGACCCCCGCATGACCCGCTTCTGGATGACCACACGGCAAGCCGTCGAGTTTGTCGTAAGTTCGATCAACCTCATGCAGGGTGGGGAGGTCTTCGTCCCGAAGGTCCCTAGCATGCGTTTGGAAGACCTCGTTTCGGCGCTGGCCCCGGACTGCGAGACGATCGTGACAGGAAGCCGTCCGGGCGAGAAGCTGCACGAAATCCTGCTGGCGGAGGAAGAATCCCGGCACGCGGTCGACCTGGGGGATCGTTACGTGATCTTGCCGGAGCACGCGACGTGGGGTCAACCTCCTGATTTCCCAGGAAAGAAGCTTCCGGAGGGTTTTGTCTACAACAGCGACTCGAACACCCAGTGGCTGACGATCGAGGGACTCCAGTGGCTGATCGCGGAGGAATTGGACTTGGCCGATGTCTTCCCGCCGGAACCCGCGGGATTTCCAGTCGAACCGAATTGAGCCGATGCCAGAATCATTGCTTCCCTACGCCCGGCAATGGATCGAGGAAGAAGACGTGGAGGCGGTCGTGGCCGCCCTGCGATCCCCGTTGCTGACCACGGGACCCCTCGTGGAGCGCTTTGAGGAAGCGCTGGCCGCTTACGTGGGCGCGCACCACGCCGTCGCGGTCAATTCCGGAACGTCGGCACTGTACTCGGTGCTGGCCTGCCTGGGAATCGGTCCGGGAGACGACGTGATCGTGCCGACACTGACGTTTGTCGCTACGGCCTCCGCTGTGCTACACACGGGCGCTCGTCCTGTCTTTGCCGACATCGATCCGGATACACTGCTGGTCGATCCCGACGACGTGGCGGCGAAGGTGACCTCAAAGACCCGGGCGGTCATCGCCGTCGACTACGCCGGGCAGCCGTGTGATTACGACCGGTTGCGCCGGCTCTGCGAGAGGCACCGACTCGCCTTAATCGCCGACGCCTGCCACTCGCTGGGGGCCTCCTACCGGGGCCGTAAGGTCGGCGTCCTGGCCGACGCCTCGGTCCTCAGCTTCCACGCAGTCAAACCGATCACAACGGGAGAAGGAGGAGCTGTAACGACCGACGATGCGACTCTCGCCGAGCGCCTGCGGCGTTTTCGCAACCACGGGATCGACCGCAGTTGGCGCGAGCGCCGCGCCGAAGACGACCTGGCCTACGACGTCGTGGAACTCGGCTGGAATTTTCGGATCGCGGACTTCCAGTGCGCTCTGGGCTTGAGCCAACTCCGCCGGTGCGACGAGGGCGTCCGGAAAAGAGAGCGGCTGGCGAAGCTCTACTCCCGGGAACTCGGTCCGATCCCTTGGGTGCGGCTTCCCGCGATTCGCGAGGATGTCGTGAGCTCCCACCATCTCTTTGTTCCGCTCGTGGACTTCGCCGGCTGCGGTCTGAGGCGAAGTGAGGTGATGGAGGAGTTGGCGAGGGCCGGAATCGGCACTAACGTGCACTACCGACCGGTGCACTTGCTTTCCGCCATGCGCGAGCGGCTTGGCACCGGGCATGGACTTTGTCCAGTTGCCGAAAGACTTTATGAACGCCTGCTCTCCCTGCCTCTTTACGCAGGTCTTGAGCAGGAGCAAGTAAGCATAGTCTCGCGGAAGGTGATCGAAACGCTCAGCCGAAACCCGGTTTCCTGGGAGACCGGTCCGGCTGTCCGGGAAGGCTGACCGCTTCGAAACGGAGCGGTGGACATAGGTTCGAAAGTGAGCTTGACCGCTCCGGGGGGAAGCGGTTCTGTAAGTGAGGGGAGCGAAGCTTGCCCGGGGGCGGAACAGCGGCTAAGTCGGGCGATAGTTTCGGTCAGGCTTCCCACTTGCGTTCGGACCTGAGACGAAAATGACACGAGGGCGTTCATGATTATCACTCGCACGCCGCTGCGAATGAGCTTTTTCGGGGGCGGGACAGATTTTCCCGAATACTTCCGGGAGAACGGCGGGGCGGTCCTCGGTTCCGCCATCAACAAGTACATCTACCACTTCGTCACCCAGTTCCCGTCAGACCTCTTCGATTATTCGATCCGGCTCTCCTACCGACGAACCGAGTGTGTCAAGAGCCTCGACGAAGTCCAACACGCCCCCTTCCGAGAGATCCTCCGTTTCTTCGATCTCAACAAAGACGTCGAAATCGCCCTAGCAGCCGATCTTCCGTCTTTTTCCGGACTGGGCTCTTCTTCCAGCTTCACAGTGGGATTGGTCCATGCCCTGAGCGCCTTCCAGGGACGCCACGTCTCCCGGGAACAGCTGGCGCGCCTGGCGATCCAGCTCGAGCGCGAAGTCCTGCGCGAGACGGTCGGGTGGCAGGATCAGATCTTCGCGGCTTACGGTGGTTTCAACCTGATTGAATTCGGCAACAACGGGGGCTTCAACGTCCATCGGGTTGCCCTGGCACCTGAGCGGCTGGAGGAATTGGAGCGCTCCCTGATGCTCTTCTTCACCGGACGTACCCGCAGCGCAGGACAGATCGAAGTCGGGAAGCTCCGGCGGTTGGACGAAATCCGGCGGCACCTGCGGCGCCTCCATGAGCTCGTCGAGGAGGCCTATTCGATCCTCACGGGCAACCGGTCGCTGACGGAGTTCGGCCGCCTCCTACATCAGAGCTGGTTGGAGAAGCGGGAGCTGAGTCCCGAGGTGTCCAATGCACAGATCGACGAGATGTACCGGCGGGGACTCGAGGCCGGTGCAATGGGGGGAAAGCTCCTCGGCGCCGGCGGCGGGGGGTTCCTGGCGCTGTTCGTTCCTCCGGGGAGACAAGAACAGGTTCGGAAGGTGCTGGAAGGGTACTTTCAGATTCAATTCCAACTGAATGCACCTGGAAGCACGGTCATCCATTCGTAGCAGCGAAGAGAAGAAAGCGAATTGACCACCATGCGGATCCTGGTAACCGGCGGTGCGGGCTACATCGGTTCGGTGTTGACGCCGGCCCTCCTCGAGGCCGGGCATTCGGTCACCGTCCTCGACAACTTCATGTACCGGCAGCAGTCCCTGGCCGATTGCTGCCACTACGAGACTTTTGAGGTTCTGCGAGGCGACTGCCGCGACGCGGAGCTGATGCGCTCGTTGGTGGCGGGACACGATGTGATCATTCCCCTGGCCGCGCTCGTCGGAGCACCGGCCTGCGACGCAGACCCGGTCACGGCCAAGAGCGTCAACCTCGAAGCCGTGGAGCTTCTTTGCCGGCTGATCTCACCGGAACAATGGATTCTCTTTCCGGTGACCAACAGCGGTTACGGCGTCGGTGAGAAGGATCGGTTCTGCACCGAAGAGTCGCCACTCCGTCCCATCTCCCTTTACGGCTGGACGAAGGTTCAAGCTGAAGAGGTCGTCCTTCAAAGGGAGAACAGCATCAGTTTCCGGTTGGCCACGGTCTTTGGGATGTCGCCCCGGATGCGGATTGATCTCCTGGTCAACGACTTCGTCTACCGGGCCGTGCAGGACCGTGCTGTGGTCGTGTTCGAGGGACACTTTCGCCGAAACTTCATCCATATCCGCGACGTCGCGGCGGTGTTTCTGTTTGCTCTGGAGCACTTCTCCGAGATGCGGGGGCGCCCGTACAACGTGGGGTTGGAGGAAGCCAATCTCAGCAAGCTCCAACTGTGCCAGGTCATCAAGCGAAATCTCCCCCATTTTGTCTATGTGGAAGCACCGATAGGAGAGGATCCCGACAAGCGGGACTACGTGGTCTCCAACCAGCGCCTCCTTTCCACCGGATTTCGCCCGCAATGGGACTTGGACCGGGGGGTCAAGGAATTGATCAAGGGGTTTAGGATTCTGAGGAATTCCCGTTTTGGGAACGTTTGATGCCCGTCGAACTTCAAGCGGTAGTACTGGTGGGCGGGCAAGGGTCCCGAGTTCGGCACGTCTTAGGAGACATGCCAAAACCTTTAGCCCCCGTCTGCGGACGTCCCTTCGTGGAGTGGCTCCTGAGGCATTTCCGTAACACGCTGGGAATCGAGGAATTCGTGCTGGCGACGGGAAATCGCTCGGAAATTTTCGAATCCCATCTCCCACAAGAGAGTTCGGCGCCGTACCGCACGTTATGCGTAGCGGAACCCGAGCCCCTGGGTACCGCCGGCGGGTTCCTGCACTGTGTCGAGGCCCTTCCGGAACGGTGCCCCGACTACTGGCTCGTGGCCAACGGTGACAGTCTCACGGTCAGTACGTACGCGGGCTTGCCGGAGATGTTGGCCGATCAAGAGGTTGACGGCATCCTGGTGGCCGTGGAGGTAGACGACGCCTCCCGGTTTGGAACTGTAATCTGCGACGATACCTGGCGGCTCCGGGGATTCCGCGAGAAGGGACCAGGACGAGGGCTCATCAACGCAGGCCTCTACTTCTTCTCCGACCGCTTGGTCCGCCGTTTTCCCAGGCGCCGCCCGCTGAGCCTGGAGTTCGATGTCTTGCCGTGGCTCGCCGCCGAGGCTTATATCCGTGTCCTCCCGGTGAACGCACCGTTTATTGATATTGGAACGGAGTCCAGCCTGGCCGAGGCGGAATCGTTCGTCCGAAGGCACGTGCTGGCCGATAGACTTGACGGTGAATGAAGTCGCGCCGACTACGGGCTCCGTGGACTCTCCTCACATGGGAGTCCCTTAGGTTCGCCGCGGGCGGACACCGGGGAACTGGGGGCTGGAACTTGGAATGCGGTGGGGAGCGGTGGTTTGAGGGCAGGCTGCAGGATGGAGGGTTCGGCGACGGTGAGAGGGCTGAAACCGCGGCTCGATCCAGCCAAGGGCAAGCGAGCGCCGCCCCCGGATCCGGGCCCTCCAAGATTCTTTCCAGCGCTGTTGGAGCGGGAAACCCTGAAGTGGTTCGTAACCTGAAGGGCTCTCCTCTGACCAAGTCGCCCTTACAGGGCGAAGGGAATAAGAGCGGTTCTCAGGGCGTCGGCGGCTGACGCCGCCACGTCTTCGACTGAACGGAGGCCTTCGGCCTCTGATCCCCAGCGGCAAAGTTCCCGGAGGAGCCCGGACACCGCGCTGGGGGCGGGGCGACCTATGGGAGTGCGGCAGCGCCGACTGCCGCTTTGTTCGCCTGTGGTGCGATCACCGTGCCTGTTACCGTCCCCACTAGCTGCGCGGGCGCTGTTTTAGTGGGAGCACAGAGGCACAAAGGCTTCAGGTGGGAACTGAATGAAGTCTGGAACCTGAAACTAAAAACCTGACACTTGAATTCCTGAGTCCAACTTCCTGGCTACAGGAGACTCGAGGGGGATCCATGCAATTCACCGAATCCAGCCTCATCCCGGGACTGAAGACCATCCAGCCGCCGGTATTCCATGATTACCGGGGTGAGTACATCGAGACTTTCAACGAAGGCCGCTACTCTTTCACCGACCGCCACGGTCGGCCCATTCGTTTCGTGGAAGATGACGTTTCCATCTCCCGCAACCACGTTTTGCGAGGGCTGCACGGGGACGAGAAGACCTGGAAATTGATCCAGTGCTTACTCGGGGAGATTTATGTTGTCGTCGTAGACATGCGATCCGACTCACCGGCCTACCTGCGCTGGGAGTCCTTCGACCTGAATGAGAAGAACCGGATGCAGCTGTTGATCCCCGCAGGGTGCGCCAACGGGCATCTCTGCCTGTCGGAGCGCTGTATTTTTTCCTACAAGCAGTCTGAATACTACGGCGGCACAGAGAATCAGTTCACGGTAAGATGGGACGACCCGAAACTGGAGATCTGGTGGCCGATTCGAAATCCCATCCTCTCTCGCCGTGACGCCACGGCCCCGTTTCTACCCTGAGGGGAAAGGCGTCCATCGCCGCCGAAGGTGTTGGTGTCGAAAGTCCTGGGGTTGGGAAACGAGCGCCCGTTCCCCAAGCTCTCCGGATACTTGGTTCCGGCTGGCCTTCTCACGCGGAGATACAAGGACAGAGAGGGTTTTGAAGCAACTGACACCTGTAACTTGTAACCTGTAACCCCTAACTCCCCATGAACGTCCTCGTCTTTGGCGGAAGCGGATTCATCGGCCGGCACCTCGTCCGGCGCCTGCGGGCGGCGGGGCACCAAATCGTCGCGCCAGCGTCGCGAGAACTGGACCTAACCAAGGTCAACCTGGTGGATTGGGATCGCGGTCAAAGATTCGACCGCATCTACCATTTAGCCGCCTGGACCCGGGCCGGCGAGTTCTGTGCCACCCACGGCGGCGACCAGTGGATCGTCAACCAGCAGATCAACACGAACGTGCTGGCCTTCTGGGCGCGGCGCCAACCCCAGGCCCAGCTTCTCGCCCTCGGCACGAGCGTGGCCTATCCCGAAGGGGTTGAACTCGTCGAAGACAACTACCTGAAGGGGCTACCCATCGATCGCTTCTACGGCTACGCCATGACGAAGCGGATGCTTCTCGTGGGTCTGCAAACCCTGCACCGACAGTACGGCCTGCGCTACTTGTACGCCGTGCCGTCGACCGTCTACGGGCCCGACTACCACCTGGACGGACGTCCTCTGCACTTCATCTACGACCTTGCGCGCAAGATCGTCCGGAGCCGGAAGTTGGGAGAGCCGGTGGTCCTGTGGGGCGACGGCTACCAGCGAAGGGAGTTGATTCATGTGGAGGACTTCCTTGAGCTTTTGGACCGCCTGGCTGCGCAGGAGATCAGCGACATCTTCAACCTCGGGGCGGGTGAGGAACATACGATCCGCGAATTCGCGGGCTTGATCTGCGAGGAAGTGGGGTACCCACCCGAGCAGATACAGTACGACACTTCTCGTTACGTCGGGGCTCGGTCGAAGTGTCTCTCCATCGAGCAGGCCCGGCGGGCGTTGGGAGATTACCCCGTCCGCCCGCTCCGAGAAGGCCTCCGAGAGCTCGTTCGGTGGGTGGAGGAGGTAGATTTGTGAGTGGATCCCGAGATAGCACACTAGCTAGTGCAACCAGTTTCCCCGACTACGACTTTCCCGTCTACCTGGTCGACGGCCGCCCTTCGCTGGCACCAGTCACCGTCCCGGGCAAGCCCCGGGTGCTGGTCATCAGCATGCCCAAGGCGGGAACCTATTTGCTTGCCGCGTACCTCAAGAAACTGGGGCTCGTGGATACGGGCATCCATATTAACGATGATGGTTTCTCTGATTACCGCGGCAAGACCATCTCTGAGGTGGTTTCCCGGTATCGCGAGTTTCGCACATTCTGCTCGCTCTCGACTGTCACTGACTTGATGCACGAAGGGCAATTTGCGGTTGGTCATATAAGCTGTAATTCAACAACTCTTGGAGAGGTCGCAGGTACAAGGATCATCTTCTCCAAGCGGGAATTACGAAGCGCGTTGATCTCGCAGATGCGTTGGCTGGCGCGTCCCGGACGGGGCGAAGACTGGACTTGGAAAGGAATCAAGGATCCCAAGTTCAGGCTTCTGGAGTTCTTGTATTGCTGTGGTTCTCAACTTATTTCGTGGTATGAATCGATTTCCCCGTGGAGCTTTCAACCAGGAGTTCTCACGATAAGTTTCGAGTGCATCGTCGGAGCAGATCCAGAAACCGTCCAACGTCTGGCGATGCAGGCAGGCGCCGATATGCCGCCTCAGCGAGCCGTCCGGCTTCTTCGAGATGTTCTCGAGAAACCCACCAAGACTTGGTCAGGGCGGATCTCGAAACTGGCGGAATACTGGTCCAGAGAAGCCGAGGAATTGTTCCAAAGACTAGGGGGAGCGAAGCTCAATCAGCGGCTAGGCTACCCGGCGCACCTCAATAACCCGAAAACTTTAGTCGGCGTGAGGCTGCCCTTTGAGGAGGTCCATCAGCTCCTTGCTGAGCTGGACGGCACGATGAGACTCCAGAGACAGGAGATCAGCAAGCTAAGAGAGAGCTCCGAACAGGCTCGCAAGAGGGAACTTGAGCGGGAACTTTCTGCAGCGGGCAGCGAGATTGCCAGGCTCAAGTCTGAGGATTCGGCATTTACCTGGCCCAACCTTTGCCGGATGGCCGCCCGGGCGATCGAAGCCTGTAATGAACACGGGTATCGATCCGTGGCGTTTTTCGGATCGGGAACTCACACTCAAAAGCTGCTTCCCGTCTGGCACGGTCTTGGCGGTCCCCCTGTAGTCGCACTAGTGACGGGAAGTAACTCCGAAGTTCTGGGTGCGACAGACTTTAATGTCCCCATCATTCCTGTCCACCAGGCAATGCCGCCGGAAATCGAGGCTGTGGTTCCCTCGTCTCACGCCTGGGAATCCGACATGCGGCGACTCTGGCAAGACCATCATCCGGAAATCCCTTGGGTCCCTCTTTGGGGCTCGCTTCTCACTACTATGGATCACCAGAATAGCCAAGAAAGCGATGATTGAGACGATTGGGTGTCTCTCATACGCCCCGACTGGTTGCGGTACACCCCAAATTCAGTACTTCCTACGCGCCTTAGGCAGACTCTACTGCACACGTGTGCCAATAGGAGTCTTTGCCCCTCGGTGGGAGTCTCATCCCGACTGTCACGAGCAGTTTGCAGAATTTGCCATTTTGCACTTCTGGCCGATTGAGGAGCACCGCACCGCTAACCCTTCGCACTTTTCAAATTTCTCACTCGCGCAAGAGCAAGGGGATTCCGGAAGCCCTCTGTGTATCGCTTAGCGCTGCGCACAAAGCGTCTCCTCCGGTCACGGCGAGACCGCCAAGCATCCGGGGCCATGAATCACTGAACTGCCATTGCTATCGCTTTTCCCGAGGCATCCGGAACGAAGTTGGTCAGCCTTTTTGATAAACACTTCGTTGAACACGAGGAGAGATCACCTCTCAATCGCGCTGAGATCTTGCTCCAAAGAAAACTTCCGGCTCGCTGGATCAATGACATCCGTGTCCTGCACTCTTGGCTGCGACAGCGAATCGTCTTTTCTCCCCTGTCACAGATTCCCAGTCTTCCTTTCACTCACAAACGTCTTCACTGCGCTGAGGTTTGCAGAAACCCATTCCTTGCCACAATGGGTTACCATGCTTGACTAGGCCGCACACTTGTTACCGGGTCCACGAGATCTTTAATAGTCTTTCGAACCAGCATGATACTAACCCAGTCACAGCCTCTCTTCGTCGCGGGTCTCGGCCGTTCGGGCACCACCTACACAACGGCCCAACTGAACCGTTCCGACGAGGTCTTTCTCTTTTCAGAGCTCAACTCTTACCGACTAACGTTCGAACCAGGAATGAAGCGACGCGTTTAGCCAACATTTTCTGGGGATTTCAATCGTCGCAAAGACCATGAGAGAAACACGCGGCAAAGGGATTCTCTCATACCGGATCCCCTCTCCTTCCGCTCAATCGAAGAGTTGTTTGGACACCTTACACAGCAGTAGGGATATGCTTGATAAAGACTTGCCTTCGATGGCTACCCTGTCGAAGGGAAGTATCCAGCCGAACTCTTCTTTGCCTTTCAGAGGCGAAAGTATTTCCATGCCTATGAATTGTTCCTCCATCGGCGGCCATCAGAGATATTTATTTCTCAGTTCCTGCTTTGTCCCCACATTTCTCTAACTGATCATTTTCAGTGCGTTCTTCGCACGCTTGAGCAAGTATTCGAAATGAACTGGGTCTTTCCTCGAGCTCGCCTGGCGTTCTACGAGCGCCTCGGCGAAGACACGTTCCAGGAGATTTCCACTTGGCTTGGTATAGATTGGAATGAGACATCTAAAATACCCTTTATGCCAAGAGACCGCCGAGACTGGTCTTTGCGCCGCCCTGAACTCTTTCGAGAAGTGGCTGCTCTGGCACAACTGGAACACATTTACGAGGAGCTACTTTCTGCAACCGAACCCGATCGTTTTTTTGTTGGTCGAGACGGGCCCCACTTTCAGCCGAATGCCGTTTACGACCTAGTTAACCCGAAGTTCTTCTTCTATGGAAGCGGCAACCTATTGTAAACGTTAGGGAAAGGGGGTCTTCTCCAGCGACGCTACCGGGTACGTTCTAGAGCCGGACCCCCCCAAACAGATCGAGTGCCCGTTGTTGGAGGGGGGACGGCACGGTGGTCTTGAGAAACGAGCCTGCTCCGGGAAGTTTCGGCTGCACGGTGTTCTGGACGATGGTGGCCAGGTCGGCGAGCAGGGTGGAAAAGCTGTGGACGGGCAAGCCCTCCTGGGTGAGCCGGGTGCGGGCCTTGAGCCGGACGCTGGAGGAACGCTCGGCCGGCGCGACCACCGAACGGCGCATGCGGGCGGCGGCTTGGCGATCGTCGTCGTCAAACAGGATCGGAGCCAGGCTCTGCCGCATGTGCCATGCCACGTAGTAGGCCGGCATACAGAGAAAGACGCGAGCCCGGACTCGGTCGGGCAGCCGGTGATAGAGAGGACGCAGCTTGAGGTCGACCGTCTTGGAACAGCGGAAAGCGCGTTCGACAAGGGACAGGCCCTGGTAGGAGCCGACCGCCTGGTCGGCCGTCGTCTGTTCGGCCGGAACGCTGGTGCTGACCACGTAGAGGCCGTGCCGTGAGGCGGCCTCGCGCCGGATGGGGGATAACTTTGGGCAAAAGCGGAAGAAGTCGTCGCCGATGTCCAACTCGAAGTGCTTGCCCATCTTGAATTGGTGGAGCACCCGGCCGGCCTGCGGCCCGATCTTGGCTTTCCCCCGCAGGGCCCTGCGGGGACGCTCGACCGCTTGGGCGATCCGACTCAACTCGGCTTCGGTGGCGCAAAGCAATGCCTCACGCTTGCGGGCGCGCTCGTCGGCTAAGAAAGGATTGCGGCACACCACCAGCCGCCCGCCGGGAAACTCGGCAGAGGTGATTTCGGCCAGGTCCCGCTCATCGAACAGGGAGGCCGGCAGCTCGACTCGATCCAGCAGGCCGGCGATTTGCGGAGCCTGCAGGGCCGTAATCCAGTCGATCCCCTCCTCGGCGCTGAGATCCTCGCGGATGCGGGAGCTGGTGATCAGACCCCGGTCTCCAACCACCAACCGACGCAGACCGAAACCGCGGCGTAGTTTGTCGATCTACGCCGACAGCGTGGACGGATCGGCCGTGTTGTCTTCGAAGACCTCCACCGCCAAGGGCACCCCGCGCGGTTGCAAATCAACCCGACGACGATTTGCGGTTTGCCCTTCTTGCCGTCGCGCGAGTAGCCCGGCCGGGCCGGCGGACAGCGGCTCCCCTCGAAATAGGCGGAGAATTTGAGGAACTTCGGTCACGGTTAGAATGTTTGCTGCAGGAACTCCACGATGGGGAAGGAGGAATCTCTGCGCCCTCGCGTCCCCAACGTTCCGGCACCACTGGAAGTCGCGGGACACTCGTCCTGGAGACAGACTTCCCTTGCGAAACAGAACTGCGCGAGCACTTTCGAGCATTGCGGAAGTTCGTAGAGACTCCAGACACTACTTTCAGCGACTTTCTTCAGAGATTGAGCGCCGTTTATCCCGACACCTGTCCTCGGTTGCTCGACCTTGGTTGTGGTGATGCCTCCTTTCTCAAGGAGGTTCAGGAGTTGTCCTTTCAGGTATTTGGCCTTGATGTCGATCGCGCCGCGTCAGAAGCTTTCGATCAAACCGAAGCTTCTCCGAACCTCTTTTTCTGCAATTACACCAGACGGTTCACCTTGCGGGAGAGACACTCACGAGGCACAAGGACTGCGAAATTCCAAATTATCACTTGCTGGAATATACTCGAGCATGTACCGGAGCGACAGCTTAGCGATCTTCTGACAACGCTTCGACGGCATCTCGACGTCCGACTCGGTCTGTTTCTGGCCTCCATTAGTCTGCGACCGTGTTATCTAGCTCACGGCGAGTGCCATCCTGCTGCGAGGCCGGAGTCATGGTGGAGGAATCTGTTTCGCAACTGCGGCTTCTTTCTCCTGGACGGGACCTTTGACTACCTGGGCCCGTTTCCCACACGATTCCGGACCCTGGGAGATGCGGGAGATCTGTGCTTCATTGCCGCCACCTCTAGGTGGAACAACGAAGTTGCTTCTCGAATCGACCAGCTTTCGGAGCATCGCTTCGCTGCGGCGTCGCCCGGCTGGCGTGAACTCACTCAGCGGTGGGCCTCCCTGGAATCTTCCGTGCAGCGATTGCAGAAGCTGGAGAGTTCGCTCTCGGAAGATCTGAACAGGCTCGAAAGTGGACTCAGCAGATTACTCTCCCGCTCAGCCGGACTCGACGTTTTCGATTTGCCGAACCCCTTTCTTGCCAGGGCGATGGTGGTTGCCGAGTACTGCCGCCAACACGGCATCACACGTGTTGCGCTCTTCGGTGCCGGCCGCCACACTCATGCTGTCCTACAAGCCTGGAAGTATCTCCAGGGACCACACGTCGAAGTCGTAATCGTGAGCGACCCTCAGAGCCGCGAATTTCAGGGTATTCCCATTGTTAAGGCAGGAGATCCTCTCCCTGACCCAGTGGAGGCCATCATCCCCTCCTCCCATTGTTACGAAAAGGAAATGCGAGCGGTCGCAAAGAAGGCTTATCCTCAGTTGCCTTGGATTCCGTTTTGGCGCCGGTGAACCAACGAACCACACATCGGTCCGGCTCACTACTTCCTTGGCCGGAGGGACAGGAAACCCAACCTCCGTTTGTTTCTCCTTGACGGGTGACCGCCATGCCTTGACGAGGGAAACGAAGGTTTCTCTGACATCGTGTCATGAAGGTTATTCTCAGGACAGACCATCCAGTAGCTACCGAGAGTCCTGACCATCAGTTCCCTCTCGGCACCGCAAAGGACAACTTTCGGTGGCCTCCCTTTACCAGGAAATTGATTGCGCTGTACGGTGGGGAACCCATCAAGGTGCTGGATTTGGGATGTGCAGGAGTAGGCTTCGTCAAAGAGGTTCTCGACTTCGGCCACTTTGCCATCGGCCTCGAGGGAAGCGACTACTCTCTACGACACAACCGAGCGGAGTGGTCAACCATCCCTGAGCATCTCTTCACCTGCGATTGCAGTAAGCCTTTCGAACTCTTCTTCCAACGAGGCAATGGCAGAGAGCCCGCCTACTTCGACGTCGCTACAGCCTGGGAAGTACTGGAACACTTCACTGAGGAGCAGTTGCCTACACTCTTGGCGAATGTCAAACGCCACCTGGACCCTGACCGCGGTCTGTTCGTGGTTTCAATACATTTGCACTCCTGTCTCATCGACGGAGTGGAGTACCATCCGACAGTTCGCCTGGAATGGTGGTGGCGCGACCTACTAAGAACGAACGGATTCTTTCTCCTCGATAGAGCCCTCGAGTATTTCGACGAAGATTGGGTCCGCGGACCCCACCAGAATACGCCGGGCAGTTTTCACGTAGTGGCCGGTCTTGCACACGACAGTTGGATCGCTCGCCAAGTCGATAGAATGGCCACCGGTACTTTTCCCCACGGGCGACTCCAGCGCGTTGAACTCAAGCAGCTGACTAAGGCTTTGCAAGAGCGGCTGGCATCGGTTGAAGAGGAGCGTAACCACCTCCACACTCACCTGGAGAAGTTGCGCAAGGAACAACGCCGTCTTGAGAGATTTCTCCAAGATCTAGACACGGCACTGACGCGAAAGTTCTGCGACAGCCTTGCGCTCCGCGAGCCCTTGCTCCCATTGATGTGTCTCCACGCACTCCTCGCCGTCGAGGAATGCCGTCAACGTGGTGTGAACGCCGTTGCGTTTTATGGAACCGGGACACATTCTACCTTGTTGCTTCCCCTCTGGCTTTCTCTCGGCCGCCCCTCCGTACGTGCATTTCTCGCCTCCCAACCCGACGCTCATCTCTTCAAAGGAATTCCGGTCATTCCTGCAGGCTCACCTCTTCCCTGCTACATAGATGCCGTTGTACCCTCTTCTCATCGATACGAGAAGCAGATGTACCGTGCTTTTCTAAAGCACTACTCCCACTTGGCATGGATTCCCTTTTGGACTCGAAGGACTACCCCCTGCCTTGGAGCTGACCATGATTAGGAAAATCGGGTGCTTATCCTACACCCCTCTCGGTTACGGCACTCCCCAGATCACCTATCTTCTCAACTCACTCGCGAAGATCTACGAGCCCCCTGAACCCGTAGCCGTATTCGCACCCTTCCTGGAAGATTATCCCATCCGCGACGAGTGCTTCCCCGATTTTTCCATTTTTCACTTCTGGCCCGAATTCGAGCACCAAAGGGCACTGCGCTCTGTGATGCCCGACCTCGTCTCTTATGTCCGCAAGTCTGGACGAAAAAATATCGGCATCTACGGGGCGGGAACTCACACGACGGTTCTCCTCCGCCTCTGGCGCCGCTACGGCGGCCCGCCAATTGCTTCGCTCATAACAACGCAACCTCCCGTTCGAGCCTCTTTTGAGGGCATTCCCGTGACCGGCGTAAATGACGTCACACCCGGCTCTCTCGATATGGTTATCCTATCCTCCCACGCTTTCGAGCGCGAGATGGCAGCGGAAATGCGACGCCGACATCCCGAGCTGCCATTTATCGCTATCTACAACCCGCATCTCTCACACTTCCCCCCAGATCGGAAGGTTGACGAGACAACACTTCTGCCTCACGACTACGAGGATTTTCGCTGCCTAAGCGCCGCCCAATGGATCGATATCTTTCGCCCCGATCTTCTTATCTGCACCCACTTTATCTACTTCCGGGCACTGCTTCAGGCTTCCCATCGACCAAAATACCTTATCTATTACTGCTTTGAATTACCCGGTGGCTCTTGCGGCTACGAGTTGGAGTCCCGACACTGGGAGGAACATAACTCTCTTCGAGAGCGAATCGACCTTGCAATCTTCCCCGAGAAGCATCGAAGAGATTATTATTGCGACCTATTCGACTTCGGCTCTGTACCTTCTGCAGTGATTTACAATGCCCGACCGCTTTCGGCTACAGCACCCGTCCGAGCGAGCGAGCGGAACGGCAGGATCCTCGTCCAGGGAGCGCTGAGCTTCCGCCAAAACCATATGGACTACTTAGTCAGGCGGCGCCGGCCGATTCCCCATGTCGACGTCTATGGCTTACTTCAGGATCATGACCCAACCAAAGACATACTAACCAACCCGGATATTGCAAAGAGGCATGGGTTCTCTTATTGTGGATTCCTGGACAACACGTCCTTGGCACTGCGACGCCGTTACTATTCTTACCTTTACGTCGCCTGGAAACCCTTGTCATTTGATACGCTATACGCTTGTCCAAACAAGTTCTTTGAATCCATTGGGGACGGCGTACCTCCTATTGTTGCACCCCATCCGCAGTGCCGGGAAATTGTCGAGAAATACGACTGCGGAATTCTACTTCAGGACTGGTCTCTGACATCCTTTGAGCGCGGCTTGGAGGAGGCCGAAGAAGTTTTTCGAAGCACGCGATACGATCAGTTGGTGGCGAATTGCCGGCAAGCCCACGAGGAGGAACTGTGCTGGGAGAGGCAGTTCGAGCTACTGAGGCCCTTCTTACCTGCGAGGGCGGAGCAGGTGTCCGTTC
Source organism: Acidobacteriota bacterium (assembly GCA_033811955.1). GTDB lineage: Bacteria > Acidobacteriota > UBA6911 > RPQK01 > JAPXNP01 > JAPXNP01. The sequence continues at coordinate 3,639 of JAPXNP010000003.1, read as the reverse complement.
GACGGGGGGAAAGGAGGAAGAAATTCGCTCTCTTGGATCCCTCGTTGAGCAACGAGACGGGACACTTCTACCCCTATGCGCGGCATGTTCTCGGGGGAGCGCGCAGACTTGGTTTCGAAAATGTCGTAGGGACGAATCGAAGACTGGAGGTGGACCTGGAGGACGTAGATCGGCTGTATCCCGTCTATTGGCGCGACTATTGGGGGCGTGACCTAAGCTTGCCTCATCGACCAAAACGCGAGGATTCAAGTCGGCTTTTTGTCAAGCACACTAAGTTCATCCTGGAAAGAGAACAGTTCCAGGCTGAGGATCACATCTTTATCCCCAACATTTCCGACTTCGATCTAGCACAGTTGGCAATTTACCTGGTCAGTGAGCTAGACCCCGAGGCACCTACTTGGCACGTTTTCCTACGGCGTGATGTGCCGGAAGATAACTGGACGCGGGTTCATAGCCTGCGCGTCCTAGGGAAAGCAATCGACCGAGGCAAAGTGAGACTCTACACGGACACCACAGAACTTGCCGAGCAACACAGGGCGCTGACGGGATTCTCCGTGACCGTCCTACCTATTCCGATCTCGACTCAGCCCCTCGTGCCCTCACTCGCGGGTGCAGATGCACCTCTGCGGGTGGTCTACCTAGGTGACGCTCGAGTGGAGAAAGGCTTCCCGAGGATTCCGGACCTCGTGCGCGCCACCGAGACCCTCACGCAGCGAGGCGACCTTTCCTATTCTATCCAGACGTACAACGGCGGAAGCGAACCAGCATGTCAGCAAGCGGCCGCCGAGCTGACTGCGCTGGATCTCGGGCCGGAAGGGGAGCTTCTCGAGGATCGACTTTCGTCCCGGAAGTACGCCGAGCTCTTGTCGAAAAGCGATGTTGTCCTGGCCCTCTATGATCGTGACGCCTACAAGCGCCGGAGTTCACATGTCGTCGTAGAGGCTCTCTGCAGCGGGAAAGTCGTGCTGATCACGCCGGGAACTGCTCCGGCTTCCTTAATCGAGGCCGATAGCCAGTGGCTCTGTTCCTCAGTCGAAATAGCTGCTGCTCGCATCGGGGAACTGGTCGACCTGCGCAAACGAGGGGTTTCCTACTTGGGCTTGCCGGAAGATCGCCGAGCTCACCTTGCCGATTTTCACTGCGGACTGCGCCTCGTCGAAATACTGGTGGGCGAAGCGGGGCAGAGCTCAGTCTGCACCTCGGGCACCGAGGCCGAGCAGACGGCCGACAGCGCCATCTCCTTTCGCGGGACGGCTGAGTAGGATTCGGGTAGCCCTAAGACGGACTGGTAACCGTGCCCAAGACAATCCTAACGTTGGTTGGTACTCGGCCCGAGGTGATCAAGGTTGCACCGGTTGTGCACGCCTTTCGGGACCTGGAAGATCCCAACATTCGACATTTACTGTGTGCTTCGGGCCAGCACCGTGACCTCACTGGAGTTCTCTTCGACTGGTTTGAGTTGAGCCCGGATCATCTTCTCGAACTCATGGAGGAGAATCAGACTCTGGCCGAATTCTCTGCTCGGGCGCTCAGGGCGGTAGACCGCCTGCTCGCCTCGGAGAAGCCCGATCTGGTGCTTTGCCAAGGCGATACCACCACTGCGATGGTTGCTGCTCTGGCCTCTTACTACCGCAAGATCCCAGTGGGTCACATCGAGGCCGGCCTAAGAACTCACGATCGGTATGAGCCCTTCCCTGAAGAGGTGAATCGGTCAATCATCGATTTGGTTTCAGAGCTCTGTTTTGCTCCAACGAGACAGGCGGCGGACGAGCTGCGTAAGCTGGGGGTTTCGGAAGACAGGGTCTTCGTCACCGGAAATACAGGCATCGACGCACTACTGTGGAGCATGAACAAGCTGGATGGACAGCAGGCTCGTCCAGCATGGCTACCCGGAGAGCTTCATGAAGTGGCCAGCCGGACCCAAGCAAAGTCAGTGGTACTCGTTACCGCCCACCGGCGCGAGTCCTTTGGAACCAGGTTAGCGAACTTGGCTGCAGGCATAAGCCGCTTGGCGGAAGAGTATCCGGAACTGACTTGGATCTGGCCTCTTCATCCCAATCCAAGAGTACTCGAATCCATTCGTCACGTAGTGAAGTTGCGAGACAATTTCCGGTTGATCCCGCCGCTCGATTATCCAGTGATGTGTTGGTTGCTGGAAAGAACTTTATTCCTCATCACGGATTCAGGAGGGCTTCAGGAGGAGTGTCCCACCGTGGGAGTTCCCGTACTCGTAACCCGCGAAGTTACCGAACGACCGGAAGCAGTAGAAGCAGGGAATGCTGTGCTTGTGGGGACTGACCCACAGTACCTCATCGAGTCGGTCCGGCGGCTGCTGAGCGATCCGGAACTCCGCGCTTCTATGAGCACTCCGCAGCCCGTCTTCGGCGACGGGAAGGCGGGAAGGCGTATCGCTGAGGCCTGTCGCGCTTTCCTGCTTGGAACTACATGAGAGTACGAGCGACGTATCTCCCAAGCACCAATACTCCAAGCAGCCGAGAAGGCAACGCCAGCGGTCTTGTCGCTTGGCGCCGCGATGACTTTCTCGTACTGCTCGCCGGATCCGATTGCGGAGAGAGTCGTTTCCCTTGCAGAAACGAGATCAGCCTGGTTGCCGCCTGAGCAACACGACCGTCAACGAACCCCTACTCCACGCGCACCCCGGACAAATGGCGGAGCCACGAATCACTTTCCTCATTGCGGCCCGAAACGACGACCACGGTGGCTCCTCTCACCTGCGAGTGCGGCAGTGCCTCAGGCACAACAGAGAGCTTCTGGATTGTCGGAATGTCGGTTTCGAAATCCTTTTGGTTGAGTGGAATCCTCTTCCCAGGCGAGCTTTCCTCTCAGAACTCCTCGCTGAAGAGTATCGAGAGCTTTCGGCGTTCATCGTCCCTTCAACACTTCATGATTGCTACACTCTCAACCCCCACATGCCCTTCCACGAGATGGCGGCCAAGAACGCCGGTATTCGCCGGGCGCGAGGAGAGTGGATCCTGGTCACCAACGCCGACATCGTATTCGGCCCCGACATTATCACCGCCCTCGCCAACGGACACCTCGACTGTAAAACCATCTACCGAGCAGAGCGCGTCGACATAGCAGAGTCGCACCTTGGTTCGCTCGACGGAGCTTCTCCAACAACAAGCGTACGCGGCGAGAGGGCTAAAACCCCACCCTACATGGGCGGAGCCGGCGACTTCCTCCTTGCCTCCCGCGAACTCTGGCACCGGTTGCGCGGTCTGAATGACGTTATCCGGTGGACCACCCGCGCTAAGGACTGGCAGTTCCTCCTGTCGGCTGCCGCAAGGGGAGTGCCCATCGAATCCTTGGGCACCGTTTACCATCTCGAACATTCCGGGGGCTTCCAAGGCACCCCACCCGAGCTTCGCGACACCCCGGCCGCCCACTTCGGCGGAATCTGGGACTTCGAGTTCGGACTGCCGGTCCTCAACCGGGAAGACTGGGGACTGGCCCGCTGCAGAGAGGTTCCCGGGCCTCACGAACGAATCTCCATTCTGGAGGCACCTCCGCGACTCTTCACCCCGGAGGAGGACGAGGAGGATCGCCGCTGGCAGGAGTGGCTCTCACCCGCCCCCGATCTCTTCGACCCGGGGACACCGGAGATTCTCTACGCCATTC
>JAPXNP010000002.1:0-31370 GCA_033811955.1 Acidobacteriota bacterium | reverse complement strand
ACTTGGCCTGTGTCTGGGGCGGGCTGGAGCCGACGGCACTAGGAATAGCGCTCCTCCTTGGGATCTGCGGCTTTCTGGTCGCCGGGTGGTTGGCGTACGCGGCGGGGACGATCGGCCGGGATACGGGCTCCTCCATCGGGATCCTTTACGGAGCCGACGTAGCAGGCGGCGCCGTCGGAGCCCTTGCCGGTCTCCTTTTGATCCCCTGGCTGGGACTGGACGGCAGCGCGGTCGCCGCGCTGTTACTGACCCTAACGCTAGTAGGCCGCCGCCGCTGATGCCGGAGAATACCTCCGCCGCAGGAGGCCGGCGGCGGCGGCACGATCCTCCACCAGTCGGATCGTTGCCCTGGCGACGGAGAAGAAGGGAACCTTGCCCGTATTCCACACGACATCATAAAGCAATGGATCGGCAATGTTGCGGCGGAAGTGGGTTTGGACGAGCCGAGCTCGGTCCTTGTCCTCCCGCTCGAGTTCCTTGAGAGCCTCCTTACCGCGATTTTCCCAGCCGAGTTGTCGAAGGCGGAAGTCCACCGGGGCCACCAGACGGAGATGAACCCCAAGAGGCAGCGAAGCCGTCACACAGGAACCGGCTCTTCCTACAATGATGACCTTACCCCGAGTGGCCACCACGCGAATAATGCGAAACAGCTCGCCGACGGCACCGGGATTGATCGAAGGCACACCGAGCAGATTGCGGAGTAAGGCTTCGATTTCGCTATGGCACTCCTCTGCCAGGGCGGCGTCAATCTCGGTTCGCATCCGCGGTTCGCTGATGAGCTGCTCACAAAGTGAGCGATCGAACATCTGCCAACCGTGAAAAATCGGATCGGGATGTCGCTCCATCTGTTCGAGGAGCGTCGTGGCCAGCGTTCGACCTCCGGCGCCGAACTCACGGGAAATGGTAATGAACGGGTAGAGTCCTTCCCTGGCGTGCCGGCGTTTGGGAAGGACGTCCAGGTAGCGGTTAACGTCCAAAAACCTTTTGATTTCAAAGAGGTTGGTGCTCATCAGACCCTCCCGCCGGGGTCGGAGGGACGGCCTTGTAAGAGAGCCGTGGGCGCAGCACGTCTGGATCGAGCACACTCACTGAACATCGGCCGATCTTCTTTCGTTCGCTTCGGCCCCGGTCTTGCTTTTACTTTAAAGCACCGATTGCAAACCGTCAAGATGTCTGAGTCGAGGAGATTCCGCATTTTTCGAAGCCCGAGTGGTAACAACCACGGTTTGTCGTAAATCATAAATCACGAAGCGTGGATCCGACCCGCCCCAACGCAGGGCCGCGAGAAGGAGGTGCCGGCCCTCCGGACTATATAGAGCTCTTGATGTTCACGACTCAGAAAGGGACGAATCGGTCAAGCTATTCCAAAATGGCTCGAGTTCCTGCAATCGCAGGTGCTAACACGGCGGCCGTCACCATGCGTTTCCCGGTGAACGCCGCAGCGACAATGCTTCTTTGTCTCTGACTGAAGCCGAACAAGCGATCCGTGACATCCGTGTAGGCAAATCCTGGCGTAGAACGGTACCCAGCAGCTAGGCCGGGTGTGGGAGCGGGTACCAGCGAGCGAGCCTTAGTTTCTCTTGTCATGGTATAGCTCCTCTTCCGTTCTATTGGTACCCGTGACCAACCGGGAAGAATCCGCCGGCCCCATGGCGGCGTCGCCCTTCAGAGAGCCTTTGCCGGGGCTCCCAGGGCAGCGTAACGGCAATAACACGAGAGGCACTCGGCGGCCACAGAAACTAAGTCTGTTAACTACGAACTGAAGCCGGTTAAATATCGGGGCCGAACTCCACCCGGCCGAGAAGCCTCGGTGCAGTGTTTGTGTAGCACATGCGTGGGTGAGGGAGTCTGACCGCGGCTTGAAAATATGTAAGCCCCTTTTAGCGCGCTTGACGTTTCCGGAGAAGCTCCTACCCGCCGTGACATCGGCTGGTAGTGCAATGAGTTAGGCTTGATTGGGCTATGTTAAATACGGGTTGACGAGCTGTCGGAGAACTTGTGGAAAATCCCGGATTCAATCAGTTTTGGCTTGGGGGAATGTCGAGCCTTCGTGGCCTCTTCCGATACGGTCCCCAAAACGGTGCATGCGCCATGAGGCCACGCGTCAAGGCCCAAGAGGAGAAGAGGCCGGTTGATGCTGATGGGATTTTCTTCCGGTGTTATGAATTGTTCTGTTTTGGAAGCTCTTTGTGACGTTCTTGAGGGTACGTACGACCACGATTCCGCCTACGAGGAGGTGCATCCGCACACTGTGTTGGCCCGACAGGGGGAGGTAACCCGCTACGTGTTCCTTCTCCGCGGCGGTGTGTTGGGTTGGCGAGCACAGGATCGGCAAGGCCGCTCGGCCCTACTGAGGTGTCACCCGGCGCCCGCCGTCGTCGGGCTGGCGGAGGCCTTGGTGGGGAAGGGACAGCTGGGAGACCTCGTGTCGCTGACCGCCTGCCGGCTCGTACGCATTCCCTTCGACGAATTGCGTGGACTCGTACTTGAGGGCGGTGACCTGGGTCGATTGCTTCTTCAGCAACTTGCGGCCGAACTGCGAGCTTGCATGAAGCGAATTCATGACCTCCTGCTCGTGGACTCTCGGGAAAGGCTCTTGCAAGTCCTTCATCGGGAAGCTGCCGGCGGAGGACCTGCAGCCCATGTCGGGAAACGAGTGGCCATGCCTTTGAAGCAATGCCAAACGGCGGAGTGGTTGGGTGTCGGCCCCGGCATTTCAGTGACTTACCGGCGAGGCTTGAGCGAGAACAGAGGATTCGTCGTCACAAAGGGTGGTTCTTGCTGCTTGACGGAGGACGCACTTCAACCACGGCATAACGCTGTTCCAACCGGACCGACAACAAATTTCCCCGCTTTGGCGATGCTCGAAAAGTGAACCAGGGAAGCCCTGGTCTTTGACGGCTTCTGATTCGGCAGAGGGAGTGGCGAAGCGGAACGGAATGCGGGCTTCGCCGAGCCGGAGTCCCTGTGGAGTTCCGGCTCGCTCCCCCTTCTGACGGCGACGCCTGGGCTTAGAGGGCCTAAGCTGTTCAGCAGGTCCCTTCTTATTTTCGGCTTCCCAGAGTCGTGCCAAGCCCGGCGCGGCGGAGCGGTGTTCGGCTGTCGGCCCTCTTTGCTCTCAATTGCCGAGAATTCCTCAAGAACTTTGACGAATCTACCGGCGGAATCGTAAGCTCGCGCTCGGTTGCCCGCCGATGCGGAGCGCTGTCACGAGCCCGGAGTTGAGCCGACCTCTGTGTCCCGAGACGGCCTCGAAAGGAGGATTACCTCATGGCGCAGGGCCGCAGCTCGCATTTCTTCCGGAGCTACACCGTCCTTGTCTTTGTCGGCTTTCTGATGACTTGGGGCGCCGAGCTCGGGGCACAAGCGGAGCCGAACTCCTAGGAGACATACCGTACCCTGGGAGAAGCCGTCCCCGTTGCTGGTCACCAAGTAGACAACTTGGTACTCCGCAGGGATGTTGCCGAGCTCCGCTTGATTAGGGGAACCATCACGTTCCTTCCGCCGATGCTCGACCGAGTTGTCCGCGGGGTCTTCAGTGGCGAAGGAGATTTCGTGCTCCAGCCCGAAGATCCCCAGGAGATTGATTATCTCAAGAGGCTGCTGGGCGAGGAGCGAGTCACCGACCGGTTTGAGCAGGCGGTCTTCTGGTTTCTTGACGGTTCTTACGAAGAAATGACGGGAGTTTCGGCGTCCGCAGCTCCCGATTTCAAAAGCCTCGGGATCTTGAAGGATCTTAGGAAATGTCTGCGGCGTCGTACCGAGCAGCCCGGGAGTCTGCTCGAGTCGCTTATTGCCGGGGATAAGGTGAAGAACCTGGAGGCTGAGATCCTCATGGATCTTTTGAACGGCACCGAGGGGTTCTTCGACGCCTATTTGTTCGGAAAGCGATTCTCGGATCTCCGGCTTCGGATCCGCCTCCGGGGCGCCCTGGCGCATCTGCCGGTGTCGGAGCAGGTCGGCCTCATCCACTTCAATCCAAAGGATCTTACGGAGGGAATCCTGATATTTCGGGCACGGTTCCGCCATTCCGGATCGGTCCCCTCTCTCCGAGCAACGGCAGATCGACGTCACGCATTATCAGATTGACACCACCTTTGACGGCGGAAATATCAGGGCCGTTGCCGATCTCGAGTTCACGACCGTTTCCCCCGTGAGAATCCTCTTCGACACCCGAGTTTCAGGTTCCGTTGCCGAGTCGTCCGACTCGAGTCTTGGTGAATTTCCAAAACGACGTCTTAGCTCTAGAGAGCCAAAGCCGGGACCCGTAGTCTCAGGAATTGGGAGAAGCAACCATTCTGAGCGTCGATTCATGCTCCGAGGTTACATCCGGAGAGGAACGGCGGCCTCCTGACGGGTGGATGGGTGCGGCGGTCCCCCAAGTTGTGTTTGTTGGGGGTTCAACAGGAACAGCACGAGCCGAAGCCGGAGCGGGGAACTTGTAGGAATCGACAAGAAAGGGATGCGATTCGACTACCGCAGTTCCAAGGAACCGTTATACCCTGACGGTCGGCACAGTGAGACAAAGGATCGGGAAGGGAGAAGTTTTGAAGAAGCGTCGACTGGGCTGCTTGGAAGTTTCGGCGATCGGTCTGGGCTGTATGGGAATGAGTCACGGGTATGCACCGTTTCCCGACCGTCGCGAGATGATCGGACTGATTCGAAAGGCCGTAGAGCTTGGCGTAACGTTTTTTGACACCGCCGAAGTCTACGGTCCGTACACAAACGAGAAGCTTGTCGGCGAGGCTCTTGAGCGTTTCCGCGGTGAGGTGGTGATTGCCACGAAATTCGGTTTCAAGCTCGATCCAAGCGGGAAAGGCTTCTCAGGGGGACTCGACAGCCGACCCGAGCACATTAAGCGGGTTGCGGAAGGTTGCCTGAAACGCCTGCGGGTCGAATCCATCGACCTGTTCTACCAGCACCGAGTGGATCCGAACGTTCCGATCGAAGACGTGGCGGGAACGGTGCAGGACCTAATCCGAGCAGGCAAGGTGAAGCATTTCGGGCTGTCGGAAGCAGGGGCCGAGACGATCCGCCGCGCGCACGCCGTGAATCCGGTGACGGCCGTGCAGAGCGAGTACTCGCTCTGGTGGCGGCGCCCGGAGGAAGACGTGTTACCCACGTGCGAGGAACTGGGGATAGGGTTTGTGCCTTTTAGTCCGTTGGGTAAGGGATTCTTAACAGGAGCGATCACCGAAAAGACCAGCCTGGACCCATCCGACTTTAGAAATACCATCCCGCGATTCACGCCGGAGGCGCGAAAGGCCAACCGAGCCCTGGTGGACTTGCTTCAAAGTATCGCCGCTCGCAAGAACGCCACACCTGCACAGCTCGCCTTGGCTTGGTTGCTGGCGCAGAAGCCGTGGATTGTGCCGATCCCCGGTACGACAAAATTGTCGCGTCTGCGAGAAAACGTCGGGGCTGTCGACGTCGAGCTGAAACCGGAGGATTTGGCCGAAATTGACGCTAGCGCCGCCAAGATACGGATTGAAGGAGCCCGTTATCCGGAGGAGCTTGAAGAGTTGACGTATCGCTGAAACAGGCGGCTCCACCAGGGAGCATGATCGGCGGAATCGTGTACTGGGTAACGGATTCTCAACGGCCCTAGAGGCTGGAGAGAGAAAGACGGCTGAGGAGGAAGGTTATGTGTCCAAATTGTGACCGACGAACGTTACTGAAAACCGGACTTGCCGCTCCGGCGGCTCTCGCCGCCGGGACAAGAAGCCAAGCACGCCAATCGGCGGTCAAGCCCATTCCCAAGCGATCCCTCGGGAAGACGGGTGAGCAGGTTACCATCTACGGCCTGGGCGGATTGTTCACCACGGCGCGGCACGACCGCCATGAGGAAGCGGTCGAGATCGTCCATCGTGCCCTGGACCTTGGTATTAACTATGTGGATACGGCTGCGTTTTACGGTACAGGTGCCAGTGAACTGAACATCGGCACGGTGATGAAAGAACGGCGCAAGGAAGTGTTCCTGGCCTCTAAGAGCCACGATTACACGTACGACGGCACGATGGCCTTGGTCCAGCAGAGCCTACGCCGCCTGCAGACCGACTACCTGGACTTGTACCAGCATCATTTTCTCGGTCAGATGGGACAGCTCGAGCAATTGCGACAGAAGAACAGTGCCCGTCAGGCCTTCGAGCGGCTTCGAGAGGAAGGTGTCATCCGCTTTATCGGAGTGACGGGACATTCTTCCCGGGTTCTCGCGGACGCCTTGGAGGACTATCCCTACGATTGTGCCCTCATCACCCTCAACGCCGCGGGAGCCGTGATGGACGACCGCGATCATCTGGATCGTTTCTTTCGGATCGCCCGGGAGAAGGAGGTTGGGGTGATCGCTATGAAAGTGGTGGAACGCGGGTCTCTGCTTGAGCGGGGTTACAACATGCGGGAGCTGCTGCGCTACACTCTCAGCTATCCGGTAGCGACCGCCGTAGTGGGGATCTCAGAAGTCTCTCATCTCGAGGAGAACGTGCGTATCGCCACGGAGTTCGAGCCGCTCAATGAGGAAGAAACGGCCGCACTGCGAGCCCGAGCGTAGAACTGACGGTGGGGTCGGATCCCCGAGAAGGTGTTCGGAAGAGGGATTCTGATGGGGTTCAGACGAGGGCGCTGCTCATAGTTAATTCGTTGATAGCGAAGGTTTCCGCTTTCGGGAAAGATCTTCCCTGACGGCGGGGCAGGTTCGGCCTTGGGAATTGGCCGTGCGCTACCCGGCTTCTGGGTCTATTCTCGACTTCGTCCGTCTCCGCCGCCGTCTGCCGCCAATCCGCCTCTAGTTCTCTTCGCTTTCCTAGAACTGGGGGAAACTTTGCGCAGAATACGTATTGACGGCCGTCGGCCGGGGAAGTAGAGTCAGCGGAACTTTCGTGCAACATGAGTGGTCGGAGTCGAATGCGGTTGGAAGAATGCGACGTTTCTTGATGTTCCAGGTCGACGCCTTTACGACCAAGCGGTTCGCGGGGAACCCGGCGGCCGTCGTTCTGCTTGGGGACCGTCAGCTGCCTGACGGCCTGATGCAGGCGATCGCAGCCGAGAACAACCTTTCGGAGACCGCGTTCGTAGGCGGGCCCGAGCCGACTGCAGAAGGAGGACAAACCTTTCACCTGCGGTGGTTTACTCCCGCCTGCGAGGTCGATCTCTGTGGTCACGCCACGTTGGCGGCCGCCCATGTGCTCTTTTCCCGTCGGCTCTTTCTGGGAGAGGCCGTCGTCTTCCGCTCTCGGAGCGGCCCTCTTCAGGTCTCACGTTCAGACCGAGGGTACGCAATAGACCTTCCCTCTCGGCCTCCCACCGAGTGGGTGGTAAGTGAGGAACTCGTAGCCGCCCTAGGGGCCCGGCCGGTGGCGGCGGGTCAAGCTCGGGACTTGCTTGCCGTCTTCGACGATCCGGAGACAGTCGCGTCGCTAGAGCCCGATTTCGAGGCGCTGAAACGTTTGGAGACATTCGCCGTGATCGTCACCGCACCAGGCGAGGATTGTGACTTTGTCTCGCGCTTCTTCGGGCCCCGAGTCGGAGTAAACGAAGATCCCGTTACGGGCTCGGCTCATTGTACGTTGGCACCCTACTGGGCGGAGCGTCTGGGGAGGACTAGCTTGCATGCCCGGCAGTTGTCCAGTCGGGGCGGAGAGCTTTGGTGCGAAGTCCACTCCGACCGGGTGGTGGTGATCGGGGAAGCGGTGGATTACTTAGAAGGCACGATCGTTGCTTGAAGCCCTGGACGACCTTCAAGTTATGCGAGTTTTCTTGCTGCGCGCCGGGGGTATGGTGCGGGCTTGTGCAAGTCACCCCGGGGGCCGTTTACTGATGCGGGCAAGACCGACCCGACTCGGGTCGACGGCGAGTTGAACGAAACGAGGCTATGGGTGCCTGTGCATCGCTACCCGGAGGGGCTGTTTCGCAGCTGTTCGGCTTCCGGACCGGGGCGGGCGGAAAGGTGAGGTTACTGTGACGGGATCAAGCGAGTCCGGTCGAGACGCCGTGCTGGGTCATCTCCGGCGGCAAGCCGACTGGGATGTGATCGTGGTCGGTGGCGGGGCTACGGGTCTGGGGGTCGCGGTGGATGCCGCCGCCCGCGGGTACCGCGTCCTGTTATTGGAAGCGGTGGATTACGCCAAGGCGACGTCAAGTCGCAGCACGAAGCTGATCCACGGCGGCGTGCGGTACCTGGAGCAGGGACATGTCAAGCTGGTCTACGAGGCTCTGCGCGAACGGGGAATCCTGCTGCGTAATGCCCCTACGCTGGTACGGCCTCTACCTTTCCTTGTCCCCTGCTACAGCGGTTTCGAGACCCTTTGGTACGGGATCGGTCTGGGTTTGTACGACAAGATGGCGGGACGACTCCGAACCGGGAAGACCCGGCGCCTAGACCGCCGATCTGCTTTGGAGGGGTTGCCTTCCTTGTCTGCCCGGAAGCTGAGGGGTGGGATTCTTTTCTATGACGCCCAGTTTGACGACTCCCGGCTGGCGGTTTTACTGCTGCGGAATATTCAGCGTCTGGGCGGTGTGGCGGTAAACCACTGTCGGGTGGAGTCTTTCCTTTGGGAGGACGGCCGAATCCGTGGGGTCGTAGCCCGGGACGCCTTTTCCGACGCCGACTTCGAGCTCCGGGCCAAGGTCGTGGTCAACGCCACCGGTCCGTTCGCGGATCAAATCCGCCGGCTGGAAGATCCCGAAACCCGGGCGACCCTGGTTTTGAGTCGAGGGTCTCACCTGATCTTGCCCGGTACTGCAGTCTCGGGGGGAATAGGTCTGCTGATCCCTAAGACTCGGGACGGGCGTGTGTTGTTTGCGATTCCCTGGAAAGACCGCATGCTGGTAGGTACCACCGACATCCCAGTGGCGGAGCCGGAGTGGGAGCCTCAGCCGACCGCCGAAGAGTGGGACTTTCTCTTGGAGCATCTGGCGCTGTATCTCCCCGGTACGGAGAAGGAACCCGTATTGAGTGCCTTCGCAGGGCTTCGGCCGCTTGCCGCCGGTAAGGCGGACTCCAGGGCAAACACGGCGGCCGTATCCCGGGACTTCATGATCGAGGTGAGCCGGGGAGGACTGGTCTCAGTTCTGGGGGGAAAGTGGACGACGTATCGGCGCATGGCGGAGGCGACCGTGGACCGGGCGGCCGAGGTCGGAGGATTGCCTCGACGTGCTTGCCGGACTTCCGACATGCCTTTGGAGTGGTTTCCATTTGCGGGTCGTCTTGGGTGGGACGCCGATCCGAGCTGGGAACCTTCAGAGGTGGCGACGATGGTACAGGAACGGCCGGAGTTGTTGGAAGCTTTTCATCCTAGGTTGCCTTATTCCAGACTGGCCGTGGTGGCGGCGGTACGTTGGGAGCAGGCGATGACGGTCGAAGACGTCCTGGCTCGCCGGACGCGCAGCCTCTTGCTGGATGCGTCGGCGGCTTGTGAAGCGGCCCCCGAAGTGGCTAACGTAATGGCGCTGGAATTTGGGACGGATGAAAGATGGGTTGAGACGCAGGTGAAAGAATTTCAGACGTTGGCCCGGCGCTATACTCCTCCGTCGACTGTCGGGGGTGATCGCGTGCCCTCGGCCGGTCCGGGTTCGCCCGGCGGATTGTGAGGGATCTGGCGGAAGAATGAATCGTTGGGCTGAGAGTTCTGGAGAAGGGGTTCCGGCCGGTCGGCAAGAAGCGTAAAGGAAGGGGTAGAGAGCATGGGTGAGTTCATCGCAGCGCTGGATCAGGGAACAACGAGCACGCGGTGCGTCATCTTCGATTCGGAAGCGAAGCCCCGGGCCGCCGCCCAGGTGGAGCATCGCCAGATTTTGCCCCGTCCCGGGTGGGTGGAACACGATCCGCTGGAGATCGTTCGGAATACAACTCTGGTTGTGCGGCGTGCCCTGGCCGAGGCCGGTCTAGAGGCGCGAGATATCAAAGCACTGGGACTGACCAATCAGCGGGAGACCAGCGTTCTCTGGAATCCACGGACCGGTGAAGCCTGGGACAACGCCATCGTATGGCAGGACACGCGAAACGTGGATCTCGTTCAGGAGCTTGGGGCCCAGGGAGAGATTGCAGAAAAGATTCGTTTGCGATCCGGTCTGCCTCCCTCGACCTATTTTTCGGGTGGGAAGCTCTTATGGTGGTTCCGCCACCGGCCTGAGTTGCTGGAGGCGGCCGGAAGGGGAAAGGTTCGGTTCGGTACCGTCGACACATGGGTTCTGTGGAACTTGCTGGGTCGCCCGGCGGAGGGAGGTTGCTTCACGGATGTCACGAACGCGTCGCGCACCATGCTCATGAACCTGGGTACGCGGGAGTGGGACGAAGACCTGCTGAAGATTTTCCGCGTTCCCCGGCAGATCTTGCCCGAAATCCGACCTTCCGTACATTGCTACGGCGAGGTGGCCGAAGGATTCGGACTGACCGGAGTGCCGGTTTGGGGGATCTTGGGGGATCAGCAAGCCGCCATGGTCGGGCAAGTGTGTTTTCGGCCCAGCGAAACCAAGTGCACGTACGGAACCGGTAATTTCGTACTTCTGAACACCGGCAACGATGTGCGTCACTCCGCTTCGGGGCTGCTGTCGACGGTTTGTTACCAGTTCCGGGACGAAGAAGCGGTCTACGCGTTGGAGGGTTCGGTGGCGGTAACGGGTTCGGCCGTTCAATGGCTGCGGGATCAGCTGGGACTGATCGCCTCGGCCGGTGAAGTGGAGGGATTGGCGCGGACTGTCGAAGACAACGGGGGTGTTTACTTCGTGCCTGCTTTCTCAGGCCTCTTTGCGCCCTACTGGAGAGCCGATGCACGGGGCTTGATCATCGGCTTGACTCGCCACAGCCATCGCGGGCACTTAGCCAGGGCGGTGCTGGAGGCGATCTGTTTCCAGACACGGGATGTGGTGGAGGCGATGGAGAAGGATGCCGGGATTTCGCTCGGATTGCTGAAGGTAGACGGTGGAGCGAGCGCAAATGACACGTTGATGCAATTGCAAGCCGACATCCTCGGCAAACCGGTGGTGCGTCCCCGTTACATCGAGACGACCGTACTTGGCGCGGCCTTCGCCGCCGGGCTCGGAGCAGGACTGTGGGAAAGTCCGGAGATCTTGCGGGAGCACTGGCAAGGCGATCGCGTGTGGGAGCCGCAGTGGGAGGAAGAGCGGCGGGAGACGGTGTATCGCGACTGGCACCGGGCGGTAGAGCGGGCCTGCGGATGGCTTGAAAGCAAAAGCGCGTCAACCTCCGGTTGAGTACGGGCAGGCTTGTTCCCGGCGGCTGAGCTCATACGGTTCTCCCCGTAAGCCATTCAGCTCCGATGGGCCGAATAAGTTCCGATCTGAAAGGGCTCCGCCCGGCGGCACTCTACGCCGAAGCGGCGAGCGCTCCCAGGCGAGTACTCAGTGCACCTGCACAACACACAACCCACAGCCCGATTACGCCGGCAATTTGGGAATGAAAAAGTAATCCTGCCGGAGACAATCGGCAAGTTGAGTCCAGATGTAGAAGAGGAGGCTGTGGCTGGGATTGGAACCGAGCGCACAGGTGATTCGTTCGGCCAGTGTGGGGAGGACCACCAAATTCAATACGGCGTCAGGGAACTCTAAGCGATCTTCCTCCGCAGCCCGCTGCGCGAGCGCCCTCCAGACATCTCTACCGCTCGTGTTCATGTCGGATCCCTTTAGGCCGAACATCGCCAAGTACTCCGTGTCGAAGATCCGGCTGAAACCTCCGGACAGGATGGTCTCGTCGAGAATGCTTCTTAAACGTTCGACTGACCACCCCTTCTGTCTGGAGTAGCTCGACCAACGCTCTTCAGCCATACCTTGTAAGACGGCTCGAACGAGATCGTAGACGGCAAAGTCGGCGGTAACGCACTCTTGCGTGTCGATGAGGCGGATTTCGAAGGTATTGCGGTCGAAGCGGGCGATGGTTCCCCGTGAGTTAAGCCATTCTTCCTGCAGGATCCCGTCGGGGTCTAAAGGTTGAATGTCGCGATACATGGGCTCGAGGATGCAGGCCATGTATTCGTCGGGATCGAAAATCGGTTCGGGAATAATCGAGCCTGTAATCGACGGGATCCGGGCTTGGTTCTTCCGGTATACTTCCAGCCGCGAGTCCATCCAACCGGTGAGGTGGCCTTCGTAGACGGGACTTGACGCCGCCAAAGCGGGCAGCAGCGGCAGTACGAGCCGTACGGCGGCGTGCAGCCGTCCGAATTCATCGGCGTTCCCGAAAGGAAGGTTCATGTGAATACTCTGCAAGTTTAACCATCCGTGGCCGGAGCAATCGAAGATCCGGTCGTATGCCTCATAGATTTCGCGGTTGTCGTAACTCCAAAGCTCGGTGTCTTGTTCCGGCCTCATCCAGGGATGCATGGCCCCGGGTAGAAGGCGGCAGTTCAAGGGGGCGAGACGCCGCTCCACTTCCCACAGGCTGGTCCGGAAAGCCGCCGGCAGCTCCGCCATTCGTCGACTCGGCCGGGTATTCTTCAGCTCGATCAGATGGAGCGCCAGCTCGTTGGACCAGGTTAAGGGACCGACTTCGACATCCGAACAGACCTCCTGGGAATCGTTGGAGAGAACCTGATCGGCGACGGGTCGAACGTTCAAAGTACGGCTGTCGACGATCATGTATTCAACTTCGATGCCGAAGACTTCGAAAAGACGATAAGTCCGATCGGTTACGTTCCGGTCTTCCATTTCGTCTCCAGGCGTTGCGCGAAGTGCTCCATGACCCGGTCGTAGAGCTCTTCCTTCAAGTAGGCGTCCTCAAAGCCGCTGTCGATGCTGGGGTTGTCGTTAATCTCCATCACCAGAACCCGCCGGCCGCTCTGTTTTAGATCCACCCCGTATAGGCCGTTGCCTATCAGAGAAGCCGCCTGTGTCGCTCGTTTCAAGACCAAGGCGGGAACCTCGTCCAGGGGGACGGCTTCCACTTTTCCCACCCTCGTTCTGCCGTCGGAAAGATGCCGAATGATCTGCCAGTGGCCGGAGGCCATGAAATAGCGGCAAGCATACAAAGGTTTGCCTCCCAAGACCCCGATCCTCCAGTCGAAGGCCGTCGGGACAAACTCTTGGGCGATGACCAACTCCGAGGTCTCCAGCATCCGGTCTATTAACTTCGAGAGCTCTTTCTTCGTGTCGGCGCGGATGACGCCCTGAGAAAACGATCCGTCGGGCTGCTTCACAATACACGGGAAGCCCAGATAATCTGAAGCTGTCGAACCGTTGTAGCGATTGACGACGACCGTCTTTGGCGTCGGAATTCTGTGCCGCTCGAGCAGCTCGGCCAAGTAGACCTTGTTGGTACACCGGAGGATGGATTCCGGGTCGTCGATTACCTCAAGACCTTCGGCGGCGGCTCTGCGGGCAAACCGATATGTGTAGTGGTTTACGCTAGTGGTATCCCGAATGAAGAGTGCATCGAACTCATTCAAACGGATGTAGTCGTCCCGTCCGATAACCTCGGCGTCGATGCCGTGTCGATGGGCGGCGGCAACGAATTTGCGGATCGCCTTCTCATTGGAAGCCGTTTGGACTTGAGCGGAATCCCGCAGAATTGCCATGTTCCAGCGAAAAGACCGCTGGCTGCGCCGAGGCGTGCGGTCCCTTTTTAGGTAGGAACCGGCCGCCTCAATGATGAAGGGGCGGTGTTCCTGCGGGATCTCGCTGACCGCAACGGCGCTGATGTCCTGGACGTGCCACTCGTCGGTACGCCGAAATCGGACCCTCAGCAAAGGAGCCTCGAAAAGCTGAAATAACTTCCAGGAAAGGCGGTCGTAACGTTTCGCCATGTTCCGCCCAAAGTAGATACTGAGGACGAACGTGTCGGAGTGAAGAGAACGGAGACTGGACTGGATTTGTTCGTCGATATCGTCTGAGATGCTTCGGAAAATCGAAGGCGACTTTAGGTCCTGGATTGTGGTTACACTCGGAATCGCTCGGTGCCCCCGGGCCTCGGCCAGCAACGAGACGTAGTAGCCGATGCGCTGGTAGCTATACGATCGACAAAGGTTGAACACCCGCGCCCTTGGCAGTCGGCTCAGGCGTACATCCGATAGGTATTGCCGGGCTGAAACTAGCTCTACGTCCGGAATGTCCAAGGGCCAGTTTGCAGGATTCTCAACAACGACCAGAGTCTGTCTCATGGCAGGATACACTCTTCACGCAACCGAGTTCAGGGCTGAATTACCAGCAGGTTGGCGTCGTAGGTCAGTACCCCGAGAAGGATGGCGGCCAACACCCTCTCCACGTCGACTTCGTATTGCTGACTCCCACTGAGGGGATTGGGATGCAGAGGGTCTGCCACAAGTACCCTCTTCCCGGCAGAGTCCAGTCCACAGAGCACCACGAAGTGGCCGGCCGGCTCTCCGCGGAGGTCGTCGAAATCGTTCTCGTATTCCCGGGCACACCCGTACAAGTAGGTGGCGCTCAGCCCGGTCAGTACCGGCACTCCCCGGCTCAGAAACGAGCCGAGCAGGTTGAAGCTCAGCGGTTCAAACTGGAGACAGCCCCCCAGCTGGAGATACTCCAGGTAGAGAGACGTCACCAGGGACAATCGTTTTCTTTGCTTCGTTTTCGCCTGATCAGCGAGTTTTTTCGCCAAATCAGTCGATGCGTCGGAGAACCACGTCGGGTCGAAAACCTGGAGGTTGTATGTGTAGATTGTGGCTTGAAATCCGTGAGACAAGGCATGATTGGCGAGAGCAACGGCGACCGTACCGCCATGCTCGAAGCGGTGGACCTCATCGATGACCCGTTGCAGAGGGTAGGTGAATCCATAGTAGAGGTAAAGCGCGTGCAGGCTGGTGGGACCGCACGTCGTGTCGTCAGGCTGAGGCGAGATGGGGATCTTGGCCGGTCCTACATAGTCCTTGTCGGCTCTTGCATTGTTCATTGCCGTGCTTGCGCTCAGCGAGAATTATACGCCTGAGACCGACCGGTAGATTCTCCAAGACTCCGGGCCTGAAGACTGCCTTCGACCTCCGATAACACATCGTCAGGACGATCCCCGCAGGAAGCGCCAATTCCGCCACTTCAGAACCGAGACGCCTCCGGCGGCTATGAGAGCAGCTCCTAGAATCGTGTTCCATCCGGGGGTGACGTTCCACACAATCCACTCGATGCAGACCGCAAACAAGACGGTGCTGTAAATGAAAGGTCCCACGCTTGCCGCCGGCGCTGAGGCGTATCCCATTGTCAGAAGCCATTGTGCCAGGGCGGCGACCATACCGGTTCCCGCCAGGATGAGCGCATCGCGGGGTGTCAGTCGGAACGGTGTCCACAACAAGGGGACGGCGGACAAAGAGGTCGAAAGTAGGGAAAACCAGACCACGACGCGCAGCGCAGGCTCGGTGAAAGTCAGTCGTCGAATGGTCACCTGGGCGATTGCAGACAAGAAACCGGAGCTCAAGCCGATCAAAGCGGCTGGTTCCCATACTCCTCCCGAGGGCCGGATGATCAAGGCCACTCCGAAAAACCCCAGTAGAAGGGCTGCCGCAGTACGTCTTCCAAACGGTTCCTTCAGCCACACGGCGGCGATAGGGGGCATGAACAGAGGCAGAGTGTAATTGAGTAGAACGGCGTCTGCGAGCTGAAGTTTACCAATGGCGAAGAAGAAGCAGTACATCGCGGCCAGGCCCGCCACAGAGCGAAGGATGTGAAAACGGACTACATTGGTGGAGAGCGATGTTCGTCCCGACTCAAGCGCCCAAGGCAACAAGACGAGCAAAGCGAAGGCGTTGCGAAAGAATACGATTACGGCGTTCGGCTGGGAAGGCTCCACCAGCTTAACGCCTGCGCTCATGAGCGCAAAGCAGAAGCCAGCGCCGATGACTTCAAGTGCTCCTTTAACCGGAATCATGTCGCCCCTTACGCCGGCTTGCTGCGGGTCCCGTACTACTACCTGAGAGCGGTCCAGTGTCCGCCGACCCGGAACGGGCGGAAGACTCTCGGAGAATATCAGAGCCGCCGACCGAGAAAGGGAATGCGAGTCTTGCAAGGGGTGTATTACTTGAGGCATAACCGGCTCCGTCTCTGTGACTTGACTCGAGTATTCTCCGGGACGATGATGGTCCGCCATAAGTCTCTCCCTTCGTGGGTCCGGAGTTCGCCTCAGGTTATAGCTGATACCGGAGGATGGGGGGTGTCGGTGTGGGAGTTTGTTGCGAGACCGCCGAAATGGACATATGACGTCGAATCCGGATCTTTCCCGTGCTTGCAAAGGAGCGGGGGCGAAAATCGAGGGCCTTCGGAGGATGGGAGAACAACGCGGAGGAATCGGTAATGTGGAAAGAATTCAAAGAGTTCGCGATGCGTGGAAACGTCGTCGACATGGCCGTCGGCATCATCCTAGGCGCCGCCTTTGGATCCGTGGTTAAGAGCCTTGTGGACGATGTTCTGATGCCGCCGATCGGTCTTCTCTTGGGAGGTGTCGACTTCTCCAATCTCTTCCTTGTTTTGAGGGAGGGAACCACCTCCGGACCTTATGCAACCCTGTCCGACTTGCAGGCCGCCGGCGCCGTCGGCATCCGGTACGGCGTGTTTCTTAACACCGTGGTCAGCTTTTTGATCGTCGCCTTCTCCGTCTTTCTGGTGGTCCGATCGGTCAACGCAATGCGCCGGCAAGAAGAGGTTGCCCCGCCTCCTGTTACGACCAAGGAATGCCCGTATTGTATCTCGGCTATTCCGATCAAGGCGACGCGCTGCCCTCATTGCACGGCCCAGCTTCCGGCGTGACCGGGGACGGGTTTGTGAGTGTGTGCGGGTCTTACGGCGCTGACCACCACGGGTCGCGGTTCAGTCTCTGCCGATCCGCGTACCGCTGTTTCCAAATTCCGGTTCCGTCGGAGCAGAATCTTCGAAGTAGGTTTCAGGCTGCTCGGTTCCGCTTTAGAGTGGTTGCGCCTCTGGGTGCTGAATGGGTGCGGGAGTCATGGGCGGTTCCGGCGGCTGCCGTTTCCGCTTAACCAGAACAGGTCCTTGCGGGCCGGTCGACCTTGTGTTGAAAGCTGCCGCCGTTCTCCGGCTTTGAGTTGGGGAGGATCCCACGATGGGCGGCTTACGGGGAAGATCGTCTGGAGCGCCTGCCGGGCGCAGGAATGTTTGCCCGACCTCGATTACCAGCCGCACCGCCGGCCGCGGTTTTGCTCGTCGAGCCAGGCTTTCAGCGGGGCGAAGTATTCGAGCAGAGCTTCAGCGCTCATCTGACGTTCTCCAGTCAACACTTCGAGAACGTCGGGCCAGGGACGACTGGCTCCCATCTCCAGGGCCGCCTTGAGGCGGCGGCCCACGTCGGGATTACCGTAGATGGAGCAGCGGTGTAGAGGTCCTTCATAACCGGCTGCTCGGCACAACGCCCGATGAAACTGGAATTGGAGAATGTGAGCGAGGAAGTACCTCGTGTACGGGGTATTGGCGGGCACGTGATATTTGGCTCCCGGATCGAAGTCGTCCTCGGAACGCTCCACGGGAGGCCGGACGCCCTGGTACTTTTCGCGGAGGTCCCACCAAGCCTGGTTGTACTGTTCAGGAGAGATCTCACCGGAAAAGACTTTCCAACGCCACTGATCGATGAGGAGACCGAACGGGAGAAAAGCCACCTTGTCCAGGGCCGTCTGCAGCAGCAGTCCGAGGTCGCCTTCGCCGCCGGGTACTTGATTGAGCAGGCCGACCCGGTGCAAGTATTCGGGAGTAATGGACAGGGCTACCGTGTCGCCCACCGCCTCGTGAAAACCGTCGTGAGCTCCCGCACGAAACAGAGGCGGTTGTTTACTGTAGGCACGCTGGTAGAAGTTGTGACCGAGTTCGTGGTGGACCGTGACGAAATCGTCGGCGGTGATCTCGATGCACATCTTGATACGGAGGTCATCGATACCGTCGATATCCCAAGCGCTGGCGTGACAGACCACCTCCCGATCCCGGGGTTTGGTGAACAGAGACCGTTCCCAGAAGGTTTCGGGCAGCGGATCGAATGTCAAGGAAGTGAAAAACCGCTCCCCGAAGCGCACCATCTCCCGCTCGTCGATCCCGCCTTCTTTTAGGATCTTTGTCAGGTCATAGCCCGGTCCGGCACCCGGAATTCCGACCAAGTCGTAAACGTTCGTCCACTGCTGAGCCCACATGTTTCCGAGCAGATGCGCCGGGATCGCTTCTCCCGGCCGGACCAGGTCCTCGCCGTAGCTTTCCGCGAGTCTACGCCGCACGTAGCAGTGAAGGGAATCGTAAAGGGGCTTGACCTCAGCCCACAGGCGCTCTACTTCGGCCTCGAACTCCTGCGGCGACATGTCGTAGCCCGAACGCCAGAGCTCTCCCAAGTCGGCAAAGCCCAGCTCGCGCGCCCCCTCGTTGGCCAACTCCACAAAGCGGCGGTACAACGGGCGCATGGGAGGTGAAACGGTTCGCCAACCTGCCCACGCTTTGAGCAGTTCCTCGGGGTTACGACTTTCCGCCAAGACACGGCTGAGGTCTTGAAGGTCGTAACAGGGACCGTCCGATCCCTCGGGGCAGTACTTGCCGCTGCCGTACATCGCCTCCATTTCGGAGCTGATTCGGGCCAATTCGGCTTGTTTTTCCGAGTCGGAAGGGGCGATCAGCGAAAGAGAGGTCTTCAGGAGGCGAAACTTGCGGGCTATGTCGGCAGGAAGCTCAAGACCTTCAAATCGCCGGGCTTGCTTAGCATATTCCAGCGTGGCGGCGAGTACCTCCCGATGGGCGTCGGCAGCCACAAGCTGCGTGTCGTAGGTGATGTAAGTGCTCTGGATCCAGGCTGCCCTCTCGGCTTTTGTCCACAGCTCTTGCAGGTGCAGCTCGGCTTCCTCAATGAACCGCCGCGCCTCCTCGGCGGTCGCCGGAGTAGATTGTCTGCAGTTTTGAGACGGTATCATCATGCCGACCGCTGCCAGGAATATGCCGACCCGCCGGAAGACTTGCATGGAATCACCTCCGGCACGTTATGGTAGAAGCAGAAAGCGTCTGCGGCAAGGGAGACGTGAAGCTTCGCCGCCCTACAAGGTTGACGGCGGCCAGGCTGTGGCGTTGGGTCAGCGACCCGGCTGTAGGCCCGCATGGATCGCACGGTCGATTTCTTCGGCGTCACAGTGGCCTTCTGCGATCATCTCGAAAAGGTCGTCGAAGTCCCAGTCCTCGGGTAGGGAGAGCCGGCGGGCCAGATCTTCCCGGTCGACGGGATGCTTTCCTTCCCAAACGAGGAAATCCAGTTCGTGGAAGTCCCGGGCCCCGAAAGGGCAGGAGGTTATCTCGATCGGTAGGCGTCGTCCCCTCAAGACGTAAGCCACTTGTTCGGAAAGGTAACCCATGTAGTCGTCTTCTTCCGCGGGAGGCCCGAGGCCCCGGTAGGCAATCTTTTCCACCTCCACCAACACCCCCTTTTCGACGTTGAAAAGCCGGATGAATTCCTCCTCGGAAAGCCGATCTTCGGGGACCACCGAGAGCAACCCCTGAGGCTCGTCGCCGGCGTCGTCGAAAATAGGCGGAACCCGGCCCAGCGCTTCCAACAGTACCGCGCGAGCCTCGTCCAAACTTCGATAGCGAACGGCCTTGAGCAGGCGATCTTCCAAAGATTCGGGCATCGGCGTCTCTCCCCTGACGCAGTGGGCGGTCGGAGTTCCGACTCGCTTCATGGTGTCAGCTTCTTGATTACAATAGCTTGAATGGAAGTTCGATCACAACTCGAGGAACTGGGTCAAATTCGGCGTAAGTTGACGGTGGAGATCCCGGAGGAGCAGGTGGAAGAGGAGTTCGAGAAGGTCGCCCGAAGGCTCCAAAAATCCGTCGGCGTACCGGGATTCCGTAAAGGGAAGGCGCCGCTTGCTCTGGTGAAACGACGGTTTGCCGCCGATATACGGGACGAAGTGGTCAACCAAGTGGTACCTCAAACGTATCGGGAGGTTCTGGAGGAGCGGGGGTTGATTCCCGCCGCGCAGGGTGAGCTGTCGCTGGTTCAGGCGGAGCCTGGTCTGCCGCTCACCTTCTCTGTGGAGTTTGAAGTCTTGCCGGGATTTGACTTGCCTCCCTACCGAGGGCTCGAGGTGGAAATCGAAGAGCATGAAGTCACCGACGCAGATGTTGATTCTCGCCTGGGAATGCTGCGGGAGCGTTTCGCGGAGTTGGTGGACGTCGTCGACCGCACTTCCCGGAAAGGCGACGAGGTTCGCGCCGAACTGCGGGGGGTAATCGTCGGAGGAGATCGCGACGGCGAAACAGTGCTGCATGAGGAAGTTCCGGTGCTTCTCGGCGAGGAGGGCAACATCGATGCGTTCGACCGCCATCTGACGGACGTTAGGGTGGGTGATCGTGTGGAGTTCGAGGTTACCTATCCACTTGAGCATGCGCAGGATGTCTTCGCGGGACAAACAGTGCGGTACGAGGCTACGGTGACGTCGGTCAAGGAGAAGGTCTTGCCCGAACTGGACGATGACTTTGCGAAGGGATTCGGTGTGGACTCCTTGGAGAAGCTTCGCGAGGTCGTGCGGCAAGATCTGGAAAGCGGGAGAGAGCAAGAGCGGGCCCGGAAGGTCCGGTCAGCTCTGCGCGAGAAGATCCTCCAGGGATTGGAGTTCGAAGTTCCCGGTGCGTGGGTGGAGAGTAGATTAAGGGAACGCCTGCAGGATATAGCCGGGTCCTTGCTGCGCAAGGGGGTAGACCCCAGCCGTGCCAATGTGGATTGGCGCGCGTTGGCGGAGAACTTACGCCCCGAGGTGGTGGCGGATATCCGGTGGGAGATGGTGCTGGACCGGATTGCCGACGCGGAGAATGTCGAAATCTCCGAGAATGAGCTGGCGGTCGGTATCGAGCAGCTCGCTACGCTGCACAAGGTTTCGCCGGCCAAGGTTCGGGCCGATCTGTTCGGCGGAGACGGATCGGCGGGTCGGGAATTTCAGCAGCGTCTCCGCAGACAGAAGGCTCTGACTATAATTGAAAGTGCAGCCGTGATTCGCGAGCGTCGGATCACTGGGCCTGCAAACGAGGGAGACGCTGAAGCCGAAGAGTAGTGAAACGGGAATAGACTATGGCTTTGATTCCGATTGTGGTTGAGCAGACGAACCGTGGAGAGCGGGCTTACGACATCTATTCGCGTCTGCTGAGAGACAACATCATTTTCGTGGGAACTCCGATCGACGACAACGTGGCCAACCTGGTCACGGCGCAGCTCCTTTTCCTGGAAGCGGAAGATCCCGATCGGGACATCTACCTGTACATTAACTCACCTGGGGGCTCCATCACTGCGGGACTGGCCATCTACGACACGATGCAGTTCGTGAAGAACGACGTCAATACCATCTGCATCGGCCAGGCGGCTTCCATGGGTGCGTTGCTGCTGGCGGCGGGAACTCCGGGAAAGCGTTTTGGGTTGCCTCACAGCCGCATCCTAATTCATCAGCCGATGATGGCTGGGTTGTCGGGTCAGGCGACCGACATTGACATCCACGCCCGGGAGATTCTCCGCTTGCGGGAGATCACGAACCAGATCCTGGCAAAGCATACGGGCAGGGATCCGGCACGGATTTCGACGGATGTCGAGCGGGACTACATTATGAGCGCAGAGCAAGCAGTGGAATATGGTATCATCGATAAGATTATTGAGAAGCACACCTGACCGGAGCGTTTCCCTTGTGAGTGTCGGAGGTAAGAGTGAGAATGTCTGGAGACCGTTCCTTAGGGGGTCGTAGTGAAGAAAGATAACGATGACGTTCTCCGGTGCTCCTTTTGTAACAAGAGTCAGAACGACGTCCGCAAGCTGATTGCCGGGCCGACGGTCTTCATTTGTGACGAATGTGTAGACGTCTGTAACGAGATCATTTCGGACGATTTTCAATTCGATTCGGCCCCGCTCCGTGAGAACCTTCCTAAGCCCGCTGAGATTAAGGCGTTCCTCGATGAGTACGTAATCGGGCAGGAGCTGGCGAAGAAGAAACTCTCTGTTGCCGTGTACAACCACTATAAGCGGATCCGCGTAGGAAAGCGGCGGCAGAAAGATGTCGAGCTCCAGAAGTCTAACGTTCTGTTAATCGGACCAACCGGGACGGGAAAAACGCTTCTGGCTCAGACGCTGGCGAAGATGCTGTCTGTGCCGTTTGCGATTGTCGACGCCACGACACTGACCGAGGCGGGTTACGTAGGCGAGGATGTCGAGAACATCATCCTGCGTCTCTTGCAGGCGGCAGGCGGAGACAGAGAGAAGTGCCAACAGGGAATCATTTACATTGACGAGATCGACAAGATCTCGCGAAAAGACGAGAATCCGTCCATCACCCGTGATGTGTCGGGGGAGGGGGTCCAGCAGGCTCTGCTGAAGATTTTGGAGGGGACGTTGGCCAACGTGCCGCCTCAGGGCGGACGGAAGCACCCCCACCAGGAGTTCGTCCAGATCGATACCACCAACATCCTGTTTATTTGCGGTGGGGCGTTTGTAGGGTTGGATAAGATCATCAAGCGAAGGCTGGGCCGCAACGACATCGGATTCGGAACGACCCTGGACCAAAATCGGAGTAAGTCGCTGGACGAGTCCGAGGCCCTGACCCATGTCTTGCCGGAGGATCTGATCAGGTATGGACTGATCCCGGAGTTCGTGGGACGACTTTCAACCGTGTGCACATTGCACGAACTTGATGTACCTGCCTTGGTACGGATCCTCAACGAGCCGAAGAACAGCCTGGTGCGGCAGTACAAGAGGCTGTTCGAATTCGAGAACGTCACTCTTCGTTTTACGGACGAAGCTCTGC
Source organism: Acidobacteriota bacterium (assembly GCA_033811955.1). GTDB lineage: Bacteria > Acidobacteriota > UBA6911 > RPQK01 > JAPXNP01 > JAPXNP01. The sequence continues at coordinate 8,670 of JAPXNP010000002.1, read as the reverse complement.
AGGCCGTTGCCGAGCAGGCGATTGCCCGAAAGATTGGAGCCCGCGGCTTGCGGATGATTCTGGAAGATCTTATGGTGGACCTGATGTACGAATTGCCTTCGACGAAGGTGAAGGAGTTCGTCATCACCCGGGAGATGGTCGAGAATAAGGAAGTTGTGTTCAAGTTGCTCGAGAAAGCCGGCTGAGTCGGATCCGCAAGCCGGTGTCGGAAGGTCGTGAGTGTCCGCGGGTGCGCTGCACGGTCTTGATGTCCGAGGGCGAGTTGAAACAACTGCTCGTCGGGTTGCATCCTAACCATTGGAAGTCAGACCTGAAGTTTCACACCTATTTAAGTAAGTGAATTATGAGTGAGATTATGCACACTGAACAACGTATTTACCCGATGGTCCCAATCCGGGACGTCGTGATTTTCCCTTACATGATGGTGCCTTTCGTCATCGGCAGGACCTCCTCGGTTCGTGCTTTGGAAAAGGCTCTGCGGGGAGACAAGAAGATTTACCTGGCAACTCAGAAGGACGCTTCCGAAGATAACCCCAGCCCTGATGGGATCTACGGGGTGGGTACGGTGGCCACGATCGCGCAGAGCCTGAAACTGCCCGACGGGAATGTCAGGGTGCTCGTGGAGGGGGTACAGCGGGGCAGAACGCTGGAGATCCATGAGGTCGACGGTTCGTTGGAGGCTTTGGTGGAATTCCAGCCTGCACCCAAAGTCTCTCCGGCCAAAATGGGCTTGCTGACCAAGCGCTTAACTCTGCTGTTCGAAGAGTTTGCCAAGCTGAATCCGAACGTTAATTACGAAGCGGTTCTACAGGCAATTAAGAACACGGAACCGGATCGTTTGGCAGACACCATTGCGGCCAACCTTCCCATCTCCGTGGAGGACAAGCAGACGCTGCTTGAGATCGTCGATCCGGCGAAGAGGATGGAAGAGATCATCCATTTCATCGAAATCGAGATCGAGAAAATCGAAATGGATAAGTCCATCCAGGCCCGGGTCCGTCGGGGGATGGAAAAGGCCCAGCGGGAATACTACTTGAACGAAAAGATCCGGGCCATCCAAAAGGAGCTCGGCCGCGACGAGAAGAGCGATATCGAGGAGCTGAAGGAAAAGATTGAGGCGGCCAAGATGCCGAAGGAGGCCTATGAGAAGGCCATGAGCGAGCTCCGGCGTCTCGAGCAAATGCCGCCGATGAGCGCCGAAACCACTGTGTCCCGCACTTACCTGGATTGGCTGATTTCCATGCCGTGGAGTAAGCGGAGCCGTGAGCTGCGGGATATTAACCGGGCGGAGAAGATCCTCAACGAAGACCATTACGGTTTGGAAAAAGTGAAGGAGCGGATCCTCGAGTTCTTGGCGGTACGGCAACTGCTCGGTAAGCGCCGGACGAAGCGACCTTCGCAAGGGTCTATCCTCTGCTTCGTCGGCCCGCCGGGAGTGGGGAAGACTTCCCTGGGGAGATCCATCGCCCGAGCCACGGGCAGGAAGTTCGTTCGGCAGTCCCTGGGAGGGGTACGCGACGAGGCGGAGATTCGTGGACATCGCCGCACTTACATCGGCTCCCTGCCGGGCCAGATCATCCAGGGTATGCGAAAAGCGGGGACCAAGAACCCGGTGTTTTTACTGGACGAAATCGACAAGATGAGCATGGATTTCCGAGGAGATCCCTCGGCCGCTTTGATGGAGGTCCTCGATCCTGAACATAACCAGTCGTTTGTTGATCACTACCTGGACACGGAGTTTGACCTCTCCGAAGTCCTGTTCATCTGTACCGCCAACGTGCTTCATACCATTCCTCGCCCGTTGCGTGATCGGATGGAGATTATCGAAATCTCGGGTTACACCGAAGACGAAAAGCTACAGATTGCCAAGCAGTTCCTGATTCCGAAGCAGATGGAACTCAAGGGGCTCAAGAAGGGGCAGATTGAGTTCACCGACGCGGGGATTTTGGAAATTATCCGGCACTACACCCGAGAATCGGGAGTGCGGAACCTGGAACGCGAAATCGGCAACATCATGCGCAAGGTGGCGCGAAAGCTAATCAGCGGTGAGCTTCCGAAGGGCACCTTCGTGGTCGACGTGCCGCAAGTGGGGGAATTGCTGGGCGTCAAGAAGTATCGGCAGCAGGTTGCGGCCGAGGCCAACGAAGTCGGACTGGCCACCGGATTGGCGTGGACCGAGGTGGGAGGCGAGGTCCTTCTGACCGAGGCCACGACCATGGACGGTAAGGGCGAACTCCAGTTGACCGGAAAACTGGGAGAAGTCATGCAGGAATCGGCCAAGGCGGCCCTTTCCTGGGTGCGTTCCCGGAGTAAAGACTACGGTCTGACACAAGACTTCTACAAGCTCAAGGACATGCACGTCCACATCCCGGAAGGAGCTATTCCGAAGGATGGACCTTCGGCCGGTATCACTATGGCGACGACGATTATTTCTTCCCTTTCCGGGATTCCGGTCCGACGGGATGTGGCGATGACCGGCGAGATTACGCTCAGAGGTAAAGTTCTGCCGGTGGGCGGAATCAAGGAGAAGATTCTTGCGGCTCACCGCGCGGGAATTAAGACGGTGATTTTGCCGAAGGAGAATGAAAAGGACTTGCGAGAGATTCCCGAGAGCGTACTGAAAGACCTGGAGATCGTTCTCGTGGAGACCATGGATGAGGTTCTCGATGTGGCTCTGGTTCGTCCAATTCGGCAGAAGGCCGAGGAAGAGAAGGCGGAACGCTCCGTGCTGGCGGAGAGATTCCAAGAGAGACAAATGCCGGAGACGGTGAGCGGAGAGAAGATCGATCGTCCCGGAATCCACTGAGGCAGTTCCGAGCTCGGATACCTTGAGGTGGCGGGAAACGAAGGGCGTGGGGACGCGTACTTTGTCGGTAGTGCGGTTGAGCCAAAGCAGTTCCCTACATTTGCCTGGCCGACGGTGGCCTTCGCCGGGCGTTCGAACGTCGGAAAGTCGAGTTTGATCAATCGCCTGATCGGGAAGAGGGGACTGGCAAGAAGTAGTAAACAGCCGGGCCGGACCCAGACGTTGAACTTCTTCGCCGTCGGTGGGCGTTGGCTCTTTGTTGACTTGCCGGGTTACGGCTTTGCTAAGGTTTCACAACGCATGCGGGCGCATTGGCGCCTGATGGTAGAAGGGTTCATTCAGGGCTGCCGAACTCTTCGTTTGGTCGTTGTGGTAGTCGATGCACGGCATCCTGCCATGGAGCTGGATCGCCGGATGGTCGCATGGCTCGGGCAGCTCGGTATACCCTTCCGAGTGGTGGCCACCAAGGTGGACAAGGTTCCCCGAAGCCGCCGCGCGGTGGTGTTTGCCGCGCTGAGCGAAGGTCTTAACGTAGACCGACTCGTGCCCTTTTCTGCTACGACCGGTGAGGGAAATCGCGAACTGTGGCAAGTGATCCGGGATCATCTCGAAACTTGAATCTCGTAGGGACCGGAAGAGATTGCCTTGAAATACGGAGTGTATTGGGAGCGGTGAAGTAAACAGGTGGGAGACATTATGGCTGAGACTACGGAAAACGGCAAAGATACGCACGAACAGGAAAAGAGTCAGTCCAGAGCGAGGTCAGCGCGAAACCGACGAAAGGTGGGAGCGGCGGAGGAACCGACTCGGGTCGAGGTGGAGAGCTTTCTGAAGGAGAACGGTGAACCCCTCAATATCCAAGAGCTCAAGGAGATGAGCATTCAGAAGCTCCAACAGATCGCCAAGGCTTTGGAGATCGAAGGCGCTCCCGGGATGAGGAAACAGGACCTGATCTTTCAGATCCTGAAGGCTCAGACCGAGCGCAGCGGCCTCATCTTTTCGGAGGGAGTCCTGGAGACGTTGCCCGACGGGTTCGGTTTTTTGCGGGCACCGGAGTACAACTACCTGCCGGGCCCGGATGACATCTACGTCTCGCCGTCCCAGATCCGGAAGTTCGACTTGCGAACGGGTGACACAGTCTCGGGGCAAGTTCGACCGCCCAAGGACGGGGAGCGCTACTTCGCGTTGATCAAGGTGGAGGCGATCAATTTCGAGCCTCCCGAAGTGGCGCGGGAGCGCACGTTCTTTGAAAACCTGACCCCGCTCTATCCCATGGAGCGGATCAAATTGGAGACCTCTGACAACAACTTGACGGGTCGGGTCATGGACTTACTGACGCCGATCGGAAAAGGGCAGCGCGGTCTCATCGTTTCGCCGCCTCGCGCGGGCAAGACGATGATTTTGCAAAGTATCGCTCATTCCATTGAGCGGAACCATCCCGAGATTGTGTTGATCGTCTTGCTAATCGACGAACGCCCCGAGGAAGTTACCGACATGCAGCGCTCGGTCAAGGGCGAAGTTGTCAGTTCCACCTTCGATGAGCCGGCGTCACGCCATGTTCAAGTGGCCGAGATGGTGCTGGAGAAGGCCAAACGTCTGGTGGAGCATAAGAAAGACGTCGTTATTTTGCTGGATTCCATCACGCGGTTGGCCCGAGCCTACAACACCGTGGTTCCTCCCTCGGGTAAGGTTCTCTCCGGCGGCGTGGATTCGAACGCTCTGCAGCGGCCGAAACGGTTTTTCGGTGCCGCCCGGAATTTGGAGGAGGGGGGTAGTTTAACGATTATCGCCACCGCTCTGATCGATACGGGTAGTCGGATGGACGACGTGATCTTCGAGGAGTTCAAAGGCACGGGTAACATGGAGCTCGTGCTCGATCGACGGCTGGTAGACAAGCGGATTTTCCCTGCCATGGATATCAACCGTTCGGGAACCCGTAAGGAAGAGCTTCTCTTGGACGAGCTGACGCTCAACCGCGTTTGGGTACTGCGAAAGGTGTTGAGTCCCTTATCGGTGACGGAGTCCATGGAGTTGCTGCTGGACAAGCTGAGTAAGACCAGAAGCAACGAGGAATTCTTACGTTCTATGTCTCAAGGGTAAAGAGCGGCATGGAATGCCGAGGCGGCGGCTCGGCCGCCGAAACGCGGTCGTTTTCGGTCCTGCTGTCCGAAAGGTGTGAAGTGCCGTGTGGTCAGAAGGATAGCAACGCGATCACGGACGTTCACGGATACCTCTCGTCCGGAATGACTACGGAAGAGGGTTCCTCGATCTTCCCGGTAGCGGCCTGGAACCTGGATGCCGCAGCCAATCATGCAAGCCGACGAGCCTTCCAGTGCGAACCCCCCAGGCTGGGAACCTATCAAGAGAGCCGACGAAAAACATCGACGGCACTCCGGGTCGGGTGACTCTGTGTTCCGGTAAGCGTCCGGAGGCGGATCCTCTCCATTCGCAGTCTGACGGAATCCGCCACTCCTCGAAGTGTCCGTGGAATCCGATCACGGACGGCTACCTCAGATCGCTCAGTCCTCGATCCGGTAGTTAGGGGCTTCCTTCGTTACCAGGACGTCATGGACGTGGCTTTCCCGCAGTCCGAGTTGGCTGATCCGGATGAAGCGGGCTTTCCTTTGCAGCTCCTGGATTCCCCGAGCACCCACGTATCCCAAGCCTGCCCTGACGCCTCCAAGAAGGACCGGAACAAGGTTCTCCAAGCTTCCCTTGTAAGGCACCCGGCCCTCGATTCCCTCTGGAGCCAGTTTGCGTAGCCCGGATTCCGGGCTCAGTCCATAGCGGTCGGAGCTGTAACCTCGAGCCATCGCTTCTTGGGAGCCCATTCCGCGATATGTCTTGTAGCTGCGGTTTTGGTAGAAAACCAGCTCTCCGGGAGCTTCGTCGGTACCGGCAAACAGATTTCCTATCATTACGGACGATGCTCCGGCGGCTAACGCCTTGACGATGTCGCCCGAGTACTTGATTCCGCCGTCGGCGATGACGGGAACGCCCAGTTCTCGAGCTTTCGCGACGGTGTCCTGAACCGCGGTTATTTGGGGTACACCGGTTCCAGTCACGATACGCGTGGTACAGATGCTACCCGGCCCCATGCCCACCTTGACGCCGTCCGCCCCTTCGCCGATCAACGCTTCCGCGGCCTCTCCTGATGCGATGTTGCCCGCCACGACGTCGGCCGTCTTGAGTTTCTTGCGCAGCGTCCTGACGGACCGAAGAACTCGGGTGGTGTAGCCGTGCGCCGTATCGACGACAATCACGTCGGCTCCGGCCCTTTCAAGCTCGAGCGCGCGTTCGACAAAGTCTCCCGAAGCTCCCACGGCGGCGCCGACACGCAGGCGTCCGAACTGATCCTTGGTGGCGTCCGGGTACGTGATCATCTTCATGATGTCCTTTACCGTGATCAAGCCCCGTAACCGAAACTCCTCGTCCACGACGGGAAGCTTTTCGATTCTGTGCTCATGGAGGATTCGCTTCGCCTCGTCCAGTGAAATGCCTTCCCGGACCGTCACCAAGTTGTCCTTAGTCATCAAGGCGGCGGCGGGGGCGTCCAGGTCGGTGGCGAAGCGAAGATCCCGATTGGTAAGAATTCCGAGAAGTTTCCCCGCGGGATTGGTGACGGGAACTCCCGAAATCTGGTACTTGTCCATGATGGCAAGGACATCCCGAATTTTGGTCCCGGGGCCTACCCGAATTGGATCGACGATCATACCCGATTCCGAGCGCTTGACTTTGTCGACCTCGGCCGCCTGGTCCTCCGTCGTCATGTTCCGGTGGATCACTCCGATTCCCCCCAGCCGCGCGATAGCGATAGCCATCGGAGCTTCGGTCACCGTATCCATGGCTGCGGAGGAAAGGGGGATATTCAGTTGGATGTTCTTCGAAAATAGGCTCTTCAGATCGGTTTCTGCTGGGAGAACATCCGATTTTCCCGGCAGCAGCAAAACGTCATCGAAACTGAGGGCTTCGGGTAGTTCCATTGCGGGATTATAGCAACTGCCCACGACGGACAACAATCGACCAAAGCTCCAGGGACGCGTTTCATCCCGAAAGAGCGATTCAGCGAAGAATGATGAGTCGCCGAGGCTCAATTTGAACGGCCCGTATGCCGTAGGGAAGATCGAAGGATTCCGTGACGTCGACGCCTCCGTGTTGCCGGCCGAGGTACGCTATGATTTGGTCCACCAGCCAAGCTGGAACGGTAACCCCGTTCAATTGAGCCGACTCCGTCGCATAGCGGCCTCGCCCGTCCCGGCAGCTGAGCGTTCCTTCGAGTACAAGTTCCTGCGTGCCCCGGAATACAGTGCGGAATAGCTGCACGCTGAGGCCTTCCAGTTGCACTTGGTCCATGTCGACCAAGGCGCGAGCCCGAACCCGATCCTGTCCCACCAGCCAAATTGTGGTACCGGAGACTCCGAGTCGGGGTTGCGATTGGACCACGACACTGACCCAAGCATTGAGGTCCGCCTCGGCCACTTCGAAACGAACCGGTTCCTGTGATGAAGGTCCTTCTTTGATCTGCACGATCACCTCGTTCACTTTCGAAGCGTCTCCGGCGGTTGCTCCAAGCAGGAGCGAAAAAGCGACCAATGTTCGCAGCCACACGAATGTTCATTATAACCATTGGCCTGGGTTGTGAGGTTGGAAGTCTTGAAAACCAAAAGACCGCAAGACAATCCTTGTAGACCGGTCGGAAGAGTCTGCGGTCCACTCTGACTTGCACGTGCTCCAGGTTCTTGCCCCGGACGGGTGTCCCCGCGGATTCTCAAATTCAGCATCCGAGTACGCCCTTCGAATGAGTGCGGTCGAGGAGCGGTCTTCTCGGTTGATTTCAGTTCACTGGCGGCAGTCTTGAGAAGCGATTTCAAGCCGTGGTCACCTCCGGCGCGTCGTGTTGGTTTGTTTGGCGGAGTGGAATAAGGTATGAGCGGTTAACAGCTATCTGGGTTTTTGTGCGTGCATGGCAACCTGATTCCGGAAGGAGGTGAGAGGAGACTATGGTCACGATTGATTCATATGCCGTAGCCGTTCTGTTTTGCTTCGTCACGATGCTGTGCTGGGGAAGCTGGGCGAACACCCAAAAGCTGGCGGGGAGGACTTGGCGGTTTGAACTGTTTTATTGGGACTACGCCTTCGGGGTGGTCCTCTTGATGGGGTTGGCCGGTCTGACTTTAGGGTCCTGGGGATCCGCCGGTCGTCCGTTCTTGGAAGATCTTGCCCAGGCGGAGGCGGAAGCGCTTTGGGCAGCGTTTCTAGGTGGCGTGATCTTCAACGCCGCGAATCTGCTCTTGGTGGCGGCCATTGCGGTGGCGGGGATGGCTGTGGCCTTCCCGGTAGGTATCGGCATTGCTTTGGTGTTGGGTGTACTGGTCAATTACCTGGCCACTCCGGTGGGCCATGCAGGCCTACTTCTACTGGGAGTAGGACTGGTGACCTTGGCCATTGTCCTCGACGCACTAGCCTACCGGCGACTTCCGGGCGGCGTAACGCCGGCGGGGAGAAGAGGGCTGGGGCTGGCAGTGGTTTGCGGGATTCTCATGGGATTGTTCTATCGGTTTGTGGCACAGAGCATGTCGCCGGATTTTCACCACCCTGAAGCGGGACTGCTTGGACCGTATGCCGCAGTATTCGTATTTTCGCTCGGGCTTCTGGCCAGCAATGTAGTCTTCAACACGTTCTTGATGAAACGCCCGGTGGTGGGCGAGCCCACCTCGTTCTCCGAGTACTTCCAAGGCGGATTTGTTACCCACCTTATTGGAATATCGGGCGGCGCAATTTGGGCCCTGGGAATGTTGTCCAGCATTCTGGCGGCTGAACAGGCCGGTTTCGCCATTTCATACGGGCTGGGTCAGGGCGCGACC
>JAPXNP010000001.1:0-32889 GCA_033811955.1 Acidobacteriota bacterium | reverse complement strand
CCCGAAAACTGGTGATGAGGATAGATGTCACGCCGGAATACTGTCAGGAAAGTGATCACACGCCCGAATATTGTCCGCAAGTGCTTGTAAGCCCAGGGTTCGAGTCTAGGTCTGGGATCCGTTTTCCTTCTCCGGGGAAGCTCAACCCGTGTCGAACGGATGGCGTCTAATTGTCTGCCTCTCTTTCAGCTGATGAGGCGGCGAGGTGACCGCTGTGCGCCTGTCTTCGGCAACCAGGTTGACCGTCGTTTTAACCTCTCGAAACTCTTCCGGTACCGCCGGCTGCGCGAGCTTCGTCTCGAGATCAGCAGCCTTGTAGTCCACCGCAAGCACCACGCACGTGAGGATGCTTCCGTCACTATAGATCGTCCCACTTAGTGTTCCGGGGGGCATACGATATTGAATAGATGTCGTTGTCCCGTACAACTTCTTACGCCGACCTCCCCCCGAGAAGAACTTGCCGTGCCGGACTCACTTTCCAAGCCCCTTAGGTTCAATCGGTTAGGACCGAAAACTCGTGCATGTCCACGTTTCCAACAGCAACACAGCAAGATGCGCTCCCACGCTTCTCGGGTTGCTTAGTTTCGTTTCACGCTGATTTCACGAAAATGAACCGTCTGCGGTTCATGGTGGTTCTGGATCCCGATGTACCCTTCGTCCGGTCGGGGACCGCGGATGGGTTCGTAATCGTGCTGACGGGGCGGCACTTCCTGACCTTCGACGTAGTCGTTGACCAGCTCTCCGTTCAGGTAGACTCGGGTCCGGGGTCCATCCAGCACGATCTCCATCGTGTTCCACTCGCCGTGTGGGCGCTGCGCATGCTTTAAAGCTTTACTCATGGAATAGATGGCACCGCTCATATGCCAGTCGTCGCCGAATGTCTTTTGATGTTCGGAACGGGGGTGAGTCTCTTCGGGCCAACGTTCGAGAATCTGGATTTCGTAACCGGTGTGGACCGCCTGCCAAGGGTCCTTGGGGGGCTCTGGGATGCGGATGAAAATGCCCGAGTTGTCCTCAGGGCTGGTGGTGCGGTATACGACCCGGATAGTGCAGTTGCCGAATTTCTCCCGGGTGTACCACAGCAGCCCCATTCCTCCCTCCGTTTTCATCAGGCCGTCCTCCACATAGACCCTGCCCGGACCGACGTGCTCCCAACCCTCAAGGTCCCGGCCGTTGAACAAGGGGCGCCACTCCTCCGCCCACAGGAAAGGGGAGAAGTACAAAAGAGCAAGAAAGACTACCGACATCGCTCTCGTTCGCATCAACGTAGTTCCTCGCGCCTTATTGTAAGAAAAGCAAGCGGCGCTGTCTCCGACTCTGCCCGACTGCTGTAGAAATTGGTGACACGCCCGAATATTGTCCGCAAGTGCTTAGAAACACGGGTTCGAATCCCGGTCCGGGGCCAATGTTCCTTTCCCGGGGAAGCTTGACCCGTGTCGAGCGGAGACCGTCGGCTTGTCCGCCGCTTGTGTGATCTGATCAGGCGGCGAGGCAACGGTTGTGCGTCCGCCCTGGGCGAGGACGTCGACCGTCGCTCTTACCTCTCCAAGCTTTTCCGGTACCGCCGGTTGCCTGAGCTTCGCCTCGAGATTTCCTGCTTGATGACCCACCGCGCCCGCGATGTACGCGACGATGTCTCCAGACGAGCCCCTCTGTCTTACTGTCCCAGGGGGTCGGTACGATGACGGATAGACCTCCTTGCCCCGCAGTCAACGGCTCACGCCGACGTTCCCCGAGAAGAACTTGCCGTGCCGGACTCACTTTCCAAGCCCCTTAGGTTCAATCGGTTAGGACCGAAAACTCGTGCATGTCCCGTCTTTGTTTCTTGTCATCTGTCGGCTTCAGCCGAGGTGGAACGGCCGGCAAGAAGCGGCCTGAGATGCTTCAGAACGGTGTCTGCCACAATCTCGTGGCCTCGGGCGTTGGGATGGATGCCGTCGGGAAGATTGAATTCCGGCCGGCCGGCCACTTTTTCCAGGAGAAAAGGGATCAGATCGACCTTCTCGGTTCGAGCCAGATCGGGAAAGATTTCGCGGAACTCGCGGGTATAGTCCGGCCCGAGGTTGGGTGGGACCAGCATCCCGGCCAGGACGATCTTGACGTCCGGACACGTCTTCCGAGCCCGAGAGATCATTTCTCGTAGGTTGGTCCGGGTCGCGTCCAACGGAATCCCCCGCAAAGCGTCGTTGGCGCCTAGTTCAAGAATGAGGATGTCGGGACAGTCTTGCAGTACCCACGAGATCCGCCGAAGACCTCCGGAAGTGGTATCGCCACTGACGCCGGCGTTTTGCACGCGGACGTTCCAACCTTCCCGCTTCAATTTCTCTTCCACCAGCGCGGGCCAGGCCTGTTTCGGCGAGAGACCGTAGCCGGCACTCAGACTGTCGCCTACGACCAGGATCGTGACGGTGTTTTGCTCCTCGGAACTCTGCTGCTGCGGAACAAGGGAAAACGAAACCAGAAGCGGCAGCCAGGCGTAAAGCATAGGTATACGTTGAGAGTATATGCTGAACCAGCCGGCGCCTGCCGGGGCGGAGACGAGAAAACCGACGATGGGGACCGATGCGCAGATTTTGGCGTTGAATGGGATTTACAAATCGTTTTTGAGCGGAACCGAGCGCCTCGAGGTGTTGCGGGATGTGAGCCTGGTACTGGCGAAGGGCGAAAGCTGTGCCGTCGTAGGGCCCTCCGGCAGCGGAAAGTCAACGCTTCTCGCCCTTTCCGCCGGGCTCGATCGTCCGACTGCGGGACGGGTGGTCCTGGCCGGGCACGACCTGGAACGGCTGACGGAGGATGCACTGGCGGATTTGCGCCGGCGATGGGTGGGATTCGTCTTCCAGACCTTTCAGCTGATACCTACTCTGACCGCTCTCGAGAACGTCATGGTTCCGGCGGAGCTGCTGGGAGACACGTCGGCGCGAAGAATTGCTTCGGATCTCCTGGAACGCGTAGGCCTCGCGGAACGCCTCCATCACTATCCGGCTCAGTTGTCCGGGGGAGAGCAGCAGCGGGTGGCCTTGGCCCGAGCCTTTGTGAACCGGCCGCGTATCTTGTTCTGTGACGAACCGACGGGCAATTTGGATGCGGAGACGGCTGCGCGGGTGGAGGAGCTGCTGTTCTCGTTGCACGCTGAGTTTGAGGCGGGACTTCTGCTGGTGACCCACAACGGAGATTTGGCGTCCCGCTGCATGCGGATCGTCACGCTGCGGGCTGGGCGCATCATCGCGGAGAAGACACCTCTCGAGGAAGTGCGTCGATGAGAACGGCCTGGATACTCCGAATGGCCGGGCGTGACTTCCGGCACTCGTGGCGGAGGCTGGTGCTGTATTTTCTGGTGGTGGCGGTGGGCGCGGCCGCGGTGATCTCGGTTCGGCTTTTCTCCGGAAGCCTGGACGCGGCGGTTCAAGAAGAAAGCAAGACATTACTGGGAGCGGACGTGGCTCTCTCCAGCAGTCAACCGTTTCCCGAGGAGATCGAAAGGGTGATTCGGGAATCTCCCTCCCAGTGGGCGCAGGAGGTGGATTTCAGTTCGATGGCTGTGTTTCCGCCGAGCGGAATGTCGCGCCTCGTCCAAGTTCGTGCCCTTCAGGGCGACTATCCGTTTTACGGCTCGCTGGAGACCGATCCTCCCGCCGCGGCGAACGGCTGGCAGGAGGACCGCCTGGCTCTGGTAGATCAGACGCTTCTCCTGCAGTTCAGTCTTGAGATGGGGGACCGGGTACGGATCGGCAATGCGGAATTTCGTATTGCGGGTGCGGTCGTTCGGGTGGCGGGCGAGGCGGCGGTAGTCTCCGAGTTGTTTCCCCGCGTGTTCATCCCGTTGCGGTTTGTGCATGAGACGGGACTCATCCAGGTCGGCAGCCGCGTGCGATATCGGTACTTTGGGAAGCTCCGGGATCCTGCGGCCGAGTTGCCGGTTCTGCGGGGTGCCGCCGAGAACATGAATATTAGATTTACGACGATTGAGGATCGTCGGGCTTCTTTCGGGCGCAGCTTTCGGAATTTGAACCGCTTCCTCGGGTTGGCGGGGCTGGTGGCGTTGGTGTTGGCGGCGGCAGCCGTCAGTAGTGCGGTGCTGCTGTCGGCGCGGCGTCAGGCGCCGGTTGTGGCGACGCTACGTTGCCTGGGCTGCAGGGGATGGGAGGCGGTTCTCGTCTTTGTCTTTCAGATAGGCGGGTTGAGTCTGGGAGGGCTGGCTGTTGGGGCTGTCGCAGGTGTCGCCGCTCAAAGTATTTTGCCTTGGCTGCTCCAGGACTGGCTTCCGTTTACCGTCGAGCCTCGACTACGGTGGCAACCGGTCGTGGAGGCAGTGGCTCTCTGTCTGGGGGGCGCGCTTTTTTTCGCCCTCGTGCCGGCGGTTCCTTTGCGCCGTGTACCTCCACTGGCCGCTTTGAGGCGCGAGGTCGAACCATCCCAAGAATGGCCGGCCGGATACTGGGTGTTAGGGATCGCGGCACTCGGAGGTCTGGTTGCCTGGAGCCGCCAGGTCACGGGAGACGCTCTTCTTGCGTTCGGATTCGTAGGCGGACTGACGGCGGTCATGCTGTCGGCGTGGGGAGTGAGCTTCGCCCTGATGAGAGCCGCCCGTGCTCTGGCGCGGAGAAGGTTCTCGTACGAATGGCGCCAGGGGATTGCGAACCTTTACCGGCCGGGCAATCAAACGCTGCTCATGGTCTCTATGGTGGCACTGGGCACTTTTCTGGTGGCCCTTCTCTCCCTCTTGGAAGCTGGACTGTTGGCCGAGATTCGCTTCAACGACAGTGAGGACCGGCCGAATTTGGTGCTCTTCGACGTGCAGACGGACGAACTGGAAGGGGTCTCCCGGCTGGCCGGCGAGGCGGGGATGCGGCTGCTCCAGCAGGTGCCGGTGGTGACGATGCGGTTGCTTTCCGTGGAGGGGGTGAACGTCGACGACATCGAGAAGAACGGGCAGGAACGATGGGCCTATGAGCACGAATACCGTTGCACTTACCGGGAGAAGCTGGACGATTCGGAGCGGCTCGTCCGCGGCCGGGTCCAGCATCGCCGGGGTGACCGGGTTTACGTTACCCTCGAGGAAGAAATCGCCCGGAGCCTCCAGGTCGAGGTGGGCTCCCGGCTCACGTTCGATGTCCAAGGAGTCCCGGTGTCGGTGGAGGTGGGCGGCATTCGGCAGGTGGAATGGAGGAGCTTTCAGCCCAATTTCTTTGTCGTGTTTCCTTCCGGAGTCTTGGAAGATGCACCACAATTTCATGTCCTTGTCGGGCGAGTCGCCGACCGTGCAACCTCCGCGGAAGTTCAGCGGAAGGTGTTGGAGCGGTACCCGACGGTGTCAGCCGTCGATTTGTCCTTTGTTTTAGAGACGGTGGAAGCGGTGCTCGATCGCGTGGGCTTTGTCGTTCACTTCATGGGTTCGTTTAGCCTGGCGGTTGCCTTTCTGACGCTGGTGGTTGCGCTGGCCGGGGGGCGCTGGGCCAGAATGCGCGAGGTGATTCTTTTGCGCACTCTGGGAGCTTCTCGTGGCCAACTCCGTCGCATCCTGCTGGCCGAATACGCCGCCGTGGGGATGCTGGGACTGTTTGCGGGGCTGTTGCTGGCCGAAATCGCCGGGTGGGGACTATGTAAATGGATCTTGGAAGTGCCGTTCGTTCCGTTCGGGAGGACTACGGTTCTCTTGGCTGCGTTTATACCGATTGCCACCGTGCTGGTCGGCGTCTCGCTCAGTTGGGGATTATTGCGACGGCCGGTTCTGGAAGTATTGCGGATGGAGAACTAGATTAGGAGCGTAGGTTTTGGGAGTCTCTCGTCCGAATCGGGTTGCCGGGAAACGGTTTGCTGCACCGGGAATGCCGATTTGGGTAACCCGCTTTTGCCGCGGGGATCGACATTCTTAGGAGGTTTTCTTATGAGGAAACAGGTTGGAGCCGTGGAAATCGAAGTTGTCGAAGGAGACATCACCAAGCAACCCGACATCGAGTGCATCGTGAACGCCGCGAACGCCCAGTTGGCCCCAGGCGGGGGAGTAGCCGGCGCCATTCACCGCGCAGCCGGTCCCGGATTGTGGGAGGAATGTCGTCCTTTGGGACCGATCCGGCCCGGGCAGGCGGTGATCACCGGCGGTCATCGTCTACCGAACCGCTGGGTGATTCACTGCCTTGGCCCAGTGTACGGGCGGGACGAGCCGGCCGACCGGATCTTGGCGGATTGCTACCGCAACAGCCTACGGTTGGCCGAGGAGAAGGGTATCCGTTCGATAGCGTTTCCCTCGATTTCGACGGGGGCTTTCGGCTATCCGACCGCCGAGGCGGCAGAGGTCGCTCTGCGGACCGTGGCGGAGGAGGCCAAAGACTTACGATCGGTCCGCCTGATTCGCTTTGTTCTGTGGGGTAAAGAAGCTTTCCGGATACACTGTGAGGTTCTGGAGAAGCTGCTGCAAACCCAAGTGGGAGGCGAGACTGATCGGGGCTGACGCTGCATGGACCGTCGAGTCAAGCGAGGATGTTGGTGGGCGTCCCGGTACGATTGGTTGATGCAGAGCGTGGAACGAAGGGCGTTGCGCCCGTACCGGAGCAAGCTGTTGGGCGGTGTCCGGGGCCGAGTGCTTGAAATCGGTGTAGGCACCGGAGCCAACTGGTCTCAGCTCCCCCGTCGGGTCGACCAATACGTCGGCGTCGAGCGAGATGCGGCGATGCTGGCCGTGGCCGGTCGCAAGCGTTCGGCGGGAGAGCGTGACTTCCAGTTTCCTGGCGCTTTGATTCAGGGCGACGGTGCCCAGCTGCCGTTTGCAGACGCTCAGTTCGACGCCGTCGTCTGCACGCTGGTGCTGTGTTCGGTGCGGAAGCCCGCGGCTGTGCTGGGGGAGTTGGCTCGTGTTCTTCGCCCCGGGGGGACGTTCTTGTTTCTGGAGCACATCCGTGGGGAGGGACGCCGGGCGCGATGGCAGGACCTTGCTGCTCCTGTGTGGTCGTGGATCGGCTGCGGGTGTCGTCCTAATCGCCGGACCCTGCACGTGATCCGGCAGATCGGATTCCGGCTGGAAGATTGCGAATGGTTTGATCCGTTCGTGAAGGTGGGCCGGTGGACAAAGCCGTTTGGTCTTTTGTTGACGCCCTTTGTAGCCGGCAGCGCCGTCAAGCCGTAGGAAGCGTGGAGACGGCATGAACCGAAGGTCTGTTGTTTCGGGGACTCTGCGCAGTTCGTGTTTGGGATAGATGGTGCTCCGGGAACGCCCTCGCGCCGCCCGGATCGGTGGTACGTCCGACCGAGGAGCCTGCGTCAGAGGGTTCCGCCTTCCGTCATGCGCCAGGGGTCCAGCACTCGTGCCAGTTCACCAGGCGTCAGCACATTCCGTTCTTGGCAGATCTCCCGCACCGTTTTCCCCGTCTGGTACGATTCTTTGGCGATTTCGGCCGCCAGGTCGTAACCGATCCGAGGTGCCAGTGCGGTCACCATGGCCAACGACTTCTCCACCATTTCCCGGGCTCTTTCGCGGTTCGCCTGGAGACCGTCGACGCACTTTTCAGCCAGGACGATGCAGGCGTTGGCCAGCAACTCGATGGACTGGAGCAGGTTGTAGGCGATCAGAGGTTGCATCACGTTCAGCTCGAAATTCCCGGATTGTCCTCCCAGCGTGATTGCCGTGTCGTTGCCGATTACCTGCGCGGCCACCATCGTAACGGCCTCCGGGATGACCGGGTTCACTTTACCCGGCATAATCGAGCTTCCAGGTTGAGTGGGTGGCAACTGGAGCTCGCCAATGCCGCACCGCGGCCCCGATCCGAGCCACCTCAAATCGTTGGCGATCTTCATCAAGCTGACGGCCAGCGTCTTCAACATGCCCGAAGCCTCGACCGCGGCATCCCGTGCAGCCAGCGCTTCAAAACGGTTTTCCGCCTCCCGGAAGGGCAGGCCCGTCCACTGCGAGAGCTTTTCCACCACCCGCGGGGCGAAGCCCGGCGGGCAATTCAGGCCCGTCCCCACTGCGGTACCCCCGATCGCCAGCTCCGCCAGGTGGGGTCTGACGGCGTCGAGACGGCGCAACCCGTGCTCCATCATGGAAACGTATCCCGAAAACTCCTGTCCCAAACGAATCGGGACGGCATCCTGCAGGTGGGTCCGGCCGATCTTGACGACGTCGTCGAACTCCCTCGCCTTTCGGTTCAACGAGGTTCGCAGTCGTTCTACACCCGGGCACAGCTTCTTTTCGATCTGCTCCAGCGCCGCCACGTGAATTGCCGTCGGAATGACATCGTTGCTGGACTGGCCTGAGTTCACGTGGTCGTTGGGATGAATCTCCTTGCTGCCGATCTTGCCCCCACGGATTTCGATGGCCCGGTTTGCCAGGACTTCATTGACGTTCATATTGGTAGATGTGCCGGAACCCGTCTGAAACACATCGACCACGAACTGGTCGTCCAGCTTCCCCGCAATCACCTCGTCGGCGGCCTGTATGACGGCGTCGGCGACGGCGGGATCCAGGCGACCCAATTCGAGATTGGTTTCCGCGGCCGCCTTCTTGATCAGACCCATGGCACGGATGAACGGCCGGGGCATCCGCAGCCCGCTGATCGGGAAGTTCAGGACCGCCCGTTGTGTCTGCGCACCGTAATAAGCGGTGGCAGGGACTTTCACCTCGCCCATGGAGTCTTTCTCGATGCGATAGTCGCTCATGTTCGTCTCCCTAAAGGCGTTCCACTACCGCCAGCAGCCGGTCTACGTCTTGCTCCGTGGTGTACAGGGAAATACCGGCCCGGACGACTCCTCCCAAGGACGCCAACCCCAGGATCTCAATGGCTCGTGCTGCATAGAAGTCGCCGTCCCAAACCAAGACGCCTTCTTCCGCCAACCGCTTGGCAACGGTGCGGGGCGAAAGGTGGCGCACCCGGAAGGCGACGGTCGGCGCCCGACTAGTCTCGTCGAAGTCCGGTCCATAGCGGCGGACTGTTTCAATGTGACCGAGGCCGTTCCACAGGCGTCGTGCCAAAGAGCTCTCATGTCTCCCCAACCGGGGGAACGCCTGTTCCAGCCGTGAGCGCAGGTCCCCATCCTTTCCCCAGGAGGCTAGATATTCGATTGCCGCCGTAACGCCGGCCAAGCCGGCATGGTTCAGGGTGCCTGTCTCGATTCGCCACGGAGCCCGACTGTCCTGCGCGATGAGGCGATCCGTGGGTAGCTGCCCCAAAAGATTCGGCCGCGAGTAAAGAATCCCAACGTGAGGTCCGTAAAACTTGTAGGCGGAGCAAAGCAGGAAGTCGAAGTCGGCGGTCTGCACGTTGATTCCGAAGTGAGGGGCGTAATGAACCGCGTCCACCACGAGCCGGGCGCCCACCCGCCGCGTCTGTTCCCGAATCCAGGAGAGGTCGTTGACGGTTCCCAGGGCGTTTGACGCCCAACCGACGGCTACGATCCGAGTGGCTTCATTGAGTTTGGCGCCGAAATCCTCGTAATCGAGTTCGCCTTGAAGAGTCATACGGACCTCTCGGACCTGTATGCCGGCCTCTCGCAGGTTCAGCCAAGGTCCGCGGTTGGCTTCGTGATCCAGCTGCGTGATAAGAATCTCGTCCCCGGGGCGCAGTGTCCTACCCAGGGCGTGAGCCAGCGAGAACGTCAGCGTGGTCATGTTGGCGCCGAAGGAAATCGTTTCAGGCCCCGGGGCACACAACAGGGCGGCACAGCTTTCTCGTGCCTTCTCGATGACGGCGTCCGTCTCGACGGAGGTACAAAAGGCGCCGTGCGTATTGGCATTTGAGCGGCGATAGTAACGGCTGACGGCTTCGATAACCTGGGTCGGCACCTGGCTTCCTCCGGGGCCGTCGAAAAAGGCCAAGGGGCGGTCCCGCTCCAGACGCTCGAATGCCGGGAAATCGGCCCGAGCGTCCCGTCCGAACCCATACTCACTACGATCGATCAAGGGTGAGCTTTCCATGAGTGTCTTGAGCGTATGCTATCCGTCCGTTGTTGGACTGGCAAGCCTTGGCGAAGCGGAGGCGGAAGGACACAATTTGCAGGTTTCAACCTTCGGGTTTCAGGAGGCGAGAAGAAGAGCGATGGTTGGTGGGCTGGAGTTCGGGATTTCCGGGCTCGAAGTCCGGCGGCTGTCTGTGGCCGATTCGTAACCGCAAGACCCCGGGTCGCAGACTGCGGCCTCCGGACTGCCAACCATCCTCTTTCTCTTCCTGAAACTTGAAACCTTCACCGCCGAACGCTCTACCCGTCGGATACCTGCAACCCTCCTTGACAGCCGTAACCCCGGCCCGGGGGGCACGAGCCGCACCAAGGGGCAGTCTTCGGCCCGCATGGCGCAACATCAACCGCACATCTTGATACACCCCGATCAGGTGATTCGAAGGCTGCAGCATGTTCCCGGCGGCTGAGCGTTATGCAGCACGTGCGGAAACCCGTGAGTCAAAAATGTCGTATTATTGAACGTGCCGTCCCGAAGTACCGTCTTGCCGGACGAAGAGATGAGGTTTTGGGGATTCGGGGGCTCGATGGCAACCTTGATGTTTGAAGACGCTTTGAAGACGGCCGGCGGCTCTTGCTAGGATTCATAAGCAATCGCGGGGACGGATACCTATGCCTCCTGAAGGGTCAAGTCGGTGGTTGTGCCGCCGACGGATCTCGGTTGACGTTTAGGCCGGAGAGTGCGGTGACATGAAGATTCTGAGCATAAAATACGCTCTGCCGTCTCGGCGTGTGGATAACGAAGAACTCATCCGAGAAGTGCTGGATCGCAATCGGTCTCACCTGTCCGCCGACCAAGTCCAGGTGTTCGACGAGAAGCTTCGGCGCTTTTTCCACATGTCGGGGACGCAGTATCGCTTTCACCGGAATAACGGAGAAAAGGCGTTTGACTTTGCAGTTCAGGCTGGACGGCAGGCCCTGGATGAAGCGGGCGTGGCTCCTCAGGACGTTGACCTCCTGATCTACGCCGGAGTGGGGCGTGGATGGGTCGAGCCGGCTACCGCCAACCTTTTTCAGAGTGAGTTGGGGTTGCGTTCGGCTACGTGCTTCGACGTGCTTGACGCTTGCGCCAGCTGGATCCGCAGTCTTGCAATCGCTAAGAGCTTTTTGTCTCAGAAGATGTACAAGCTCATCATGATCCTGAACTGCGAATTCAACTTCCGCGAGTATGCGAATTTCGAGATTCATAACGAAGAGGATCTGGAGCAGTCTTTTTCGGCGTTCACGATCGGCGAAGCGGCCACGGCGACTTTGCTCAGCGCCGAAGGCGACGACGATTCGGAGTTTTCCTTCAAGACGTGGGGAGACAAGCATTCTTTGTGCAAGATTGCTCTGCCGAATGCGGCCGATTTCTCGCCCAACGGGGAGCGGATCAAGCCGATGGCTTTTATCACCGCGCCGGCTCAGCTTCTGTCCTTTACGGTCCGCCAGTTGGTGGCTCATTTCCGGGAAACCCAGAGCTTGTCGGATCGAACCTACGATTTGATCGTCGGTCATGCGGTCAGTGTGGCTTCGACGGCGCGAGCCGCGCGGATGATGGGCCTCGATGTGGACCGTGTATTTGAGACCCATGACCGTTTCGGTAACACGGTTTCAGCCTCGTTGCCTCTCGGCTTGGCTGTGGCGGAAGAAGAGGGACGACTTCGGCGGGGTATGCGGGTGTTGTTGGTTATGGGTAGCGCCGGGGTTACCACGGCTCTGGCTTCTTTCGAGTACTGATCGTTGTTGGATGGCCGATGGCCCCTCAGGAAGGTAATCCCTCTAGAGCGGAGAATGGTTCCTGTCGCCTCCCTTTCAGATCCCGTTTCGTGACGGTTTCGAAGGGGCTGCGCATGCACGCCTTCGATGAGGGAGACGGTCCCGTGGCCTTTCTCCTGCACGGCAACCCTACGTGGGCCTTCTTGTATCGGGAGCTGATTCCCGCCCTCCGGGATCATATGCGGGTTGTGGCGCCCGATCACATCGGCTGTGGGTACTCCGACCGACCGAACGAAGGGCAATATGGGTACCGCTTGCGGGACCGGGTCGAGGATTTCTCTCGCTTGGTGGATTCAGTCACTGCGGGGGAGCCCGTCGATTTGGTGGTGCACGACTGGGGAGGACTGATCGGATTGGCTTGGGCCGTGGATCATCCGGATCGCCTCCGCTCCCTGGTGGTCTTCAATTCCGCCGCCTTCCGCGTCCCGGGGGACCGGAGGTTCCACTGGACGCTTCGTTGGGCCCGGCGGTCACCGCTGGCTCACTTGGCTATTCGCCGATGGAATGCCTTCGGCATTGCGGCCATGTGGCTAGGCTGTCGACGACGTCCGACCGCCTCGGTGCGGCGGGGTTTTTATGCTCCCCACCGGGGATCTCGAGGGAGCATTGCGCAGGCCAAATTCGTGGAGGACATTCCGCTTGCGCCCGGCGATCCTTCGTATGATGTCGTCAAGAACACGGAGCTTGGCCTCGAGCGTTTAAAAGATCGCCCGGTATTGGTGTGCTGGGGCCTGCGGGATTTTATCTTTCACGAAGGGTTCCTACGGCGCTGGAAGTGGTTTTTCCCGAGTGCGGAAGTGCGAACCTTCTCGGACGCCGGTCACTATGTCCTGGAGGATGCCGGGGAACGAGTGATCCCGGCGGTACGTGATTTCTTGGTGAGGATACAGACCAGTGCCTCGGATTGAGACTGTTGCGGACGTCTTACGGGAGACTGCGGCCCAGGCACCGGAGCGGGCGGCCGTCATCAGCCGCCGTGGGAGCTTGACGTTTGCCGAGCTCGACAGACAGGCGGACAGCCTGGCGCAAGCTCTGCTGGGCACGGGGCTCGAGCCGGGGGACCGAGTCGTGTTGCTCGTGACCCCCGGGCCGGAAATGCTCGTTACGGCTTTTGCTATGGCTCGGTCGGGATTGATTCCGGTGTTGGTGGATCCCGGGATGGGTCGGTCCAACCTTCGGCGGTGCATTGAGGAGTCCGGTCCAAAAGGTATGGTCGGGGTTCCTCAGGCCGTCTGGGCGTTGCGGCTGTTGCGCTGGGCCTCAGACTCGCTGCGGGTGTGGATTACCGTGGGGAACTTGGGTCCGCCGAATTCACGGTCGTGGCGAACTCTGGTGGTCGGCGGGAAAACGGGGAGGCGATCGCTGCCGCTGGTCACCGGGGCGGACCCGGCGGCGGTGGCTTTCACGTCGGGCAGCACCGGGCCGCCGAAAGGAGTTGTTTACACCCACGGTATGTTTCTTTGCCAGGCTCGGATCCTCCAACGTACATTCGGTGTGCAGTCGGGAGAAGTGGACTTGGCCACGTTTCCCCTGTTTGCCCTGTTCGATCCCGTCTGGGGTGCCACGAGTGTTTTTCCCCGGATGGACTTTACCCGGCCCGGGAAGGCGGATCCGGTGGAGATAGCCGGGGCGATTCGGCGTCATAACGTCACACACATGTTTGCTTCGCCGGCTTTGTTGGGCCGGCTGGGAGCCTGGGCGGTCGAGCGCGGAGTTCGATTTCCGACGCTGCGAAGGGTGCTCTGTGCGGGGGCCCCGGTATCCGATCTGGTGTTGGAGCAGTCCCGTTCGGTTCTGCAGGGTGAAGCGGATGTTCACACACCTTACGGTGCCACCGAGGCCTTGCCGGTTACCACGATCTCGGCCGGCGAAAGGCTAAATCTCGGATCTCGGCCCGGGTTCGGTGTATGCATCGGACGTCCTGTGGAAGGTGTCGAGGTGGAGGTGATACGAATTACCGATGAATGCCTGCCTACCTGGGACAGCTCTTTGCGGGTCAAGGCCGGGGACGTGGGAGAACTGGTTGTGTGGGGAGAGAACGTGTCCTCAAGCTACTACCGGAGGCCGGAGGCCGACCGTTCTGCAAAGACGCTGCGCGGGGGAAGAATCGGCCATCGGATGGGTGATTTGGTGCGGACGGACGAGGCGGGCCGGCTTTGGTTTTGCGGCCGCAAGTCTCACCGGGTGACGACGGCCGAAACTACGCTTTTCCCGGTAGCGTGGGAGTTGATGTTCAACGCTCACGAGGCGGTCAAGCGCAGTGCGTTGGTCGGGATCGGCTTGCCGGGGAACCAGGAGCCGGTTCTTTGTGTGGAACCCAAACGGCGGCTGTCCCGGCGGGAGCGAGAGACTTTGACCCGCGAGCTGTCGGCTTTAGCCGCCGCGGAAGTGGCGACGCGCTCGATTCGACGCATCGTGTTCCTTCGTGACTTTCCCGTGGATCCTCGGCACAATGCGAAAATCCTTCGGGAACGACTGGCTGAGCGGGTCCAAGAGGAAGAGCGATGAACGCATTGGTGACGGGAGGTGGAGGCTTCCTAGGTACGGCCGTGATCCGGCGGCTTGTCGAGCGGGGATGGTCGGTCCGGTCTTTCTGCCGGCGCCGCTATCCTCACCTGGAGTCCCTCGGGGTGGAGCAGATGCAAGGCGATCTGGCGGACGAGGGAGCCGTGTCGGAAGCGGTGCGCGACGTCGACCTTGTGTTGCACATTGGTGCCAAGGCGGGAGTTTGGGGGAAGAGGGAAGATTTCATTCGGGCCAACATCGAAGGAACTCGGAACGTCCTAAGCGCCTGCCGCAGATGCGGTGTCCGTCGCCTGGTCTATACAAGCTCTCCAAGCGTGGTTTTTCCCGCCGGTGACATGGAGGGGGCCACGGAAGACGTTCCCTATCCGAAGAGCTACCGGTCTCACTATCCGGCAACCAAGGCCGTGGCGGAGCGCATGGTGAGAGAGGCCGCGGGAAGTGATTTGGCCACCGTCAGCCTTCGACCTCACCTGCTGTGGGGTCCCGGAGACACCCAACTGATTCCGGGAATCCTGGCCCGGGGACGGACGGGACGATTGCGTCGGGTCGGTCGGGAAGACAAACTCGTGGACTTTACTTACGTCGACAATGCGGCGGAAGCGCACGTTTTGGCGGCCGAGAAGATCGAAGTAGGCAGTCCCCTCTCCGGAAAGGTGTACTTCATATCGCAAGGGGAGCCGATGCCGGTCTGGACGTTCATCGCCCGCGTCTTGGAGTGCGCCTCGGCGCCTCCGCTACGGCCGGGTGCGCTCC
The DNA here is from genome assembly GCA_033811955.1 of Acidobacteriota bacterium. Lineage (GTDB taxonomy): Bacteria > Acidobacteriota > UBA6911 > RPQK01 > JAPXNP01 > JAPXNP01. Next base: position 17,910 of record JAPXNP010000001.1, on the reverse strand, counting down.
CCGCCGGACCGGCCTGGCTGCTGGGAGCGGTGATGGAGGCGATCTGGAAGATCCTTCCCCTTCCGGGAGAACCTCCGTTGACGCGCTTCCTTGTCGAGGAGTTGACCACCGCCCATTGGTTCGACATCTCCGCCGCCAAGCGCGATCTGGGCTACACACCACCGATCGATATGGAAGAGGGGTTCCGGCGGTTGGCGGATTGGTTTTCCCGGCAAACCGCCGTGAAGAGCTGAATTCTTGGGAAAAGCCGCCCGGCTTCCCCCTTTACGTTACGGAATTGACGGGTTAGGGAAACAACAGAGCGGGGAGCGGTTGTCGGGCTTGTTCGGTGCCGTTACATTAGAGTATACTTCTCGCAACTCTATTACCATTTCCGGTGCTCCCAAGGCGTTCTGAGGTGGTGGTGAATCGGGACGAAATCTGAAAGGTGGAGGGCAGTCCGATGAACACCGTGCGAGAGATCCTTCAGAATAAGGGCAATGCCGTGTTTTCCGTGTGTCCGTCCGACACCGTGTATCGCGCCCTGAAGGTCCTGGCCGAGAAGAACGTCGGAGCCGTGATGGTCCTGGAGAAACAGCGGCTGGTGGGAATCTTCTCAGAGCGGGATTACGCCCGTAAGGTCGTGCTCCGTGGGAAGTCCTCTCGGGAAACGTTGATCCATGAGGTGATGACGACGCCGGTGGCGTTCGTTAGACCTGAGAACACGGTGGAGCAGTGCATGGCCCTGATGACGGACCGTCACATCCGTCACCTTCCGGTAATGGAAGAAGGGCGTTTGGTGGGGGTCGTGTCGATCGGAGACGTGGTGTACGCGAAGATCTCCGAGCAGGATTTCCACATTCGCCAGTTGGTAAGTTACATCACCGGTTCCTTTGACAGCCCTTGAGGTGGACGGGGGCCTGTCGCCGCCGCCCCCTCGTCTCTTTCCTTCTGCCTCTGTCCCGCGGCAACTGCGGTCGATGGCGCTTTTCACGCCGGCGGGCGTGTGCTAGAGTTCCTTTCACTTTACGTTTAAGGAAAGGGGGTTACTGTGGCGGTGGGAGCAAAACCTGTCAGCGGGTGGCACCGGCGATCTTTTCTCGTGCGTAGTTTCGGCGTGGGAGCCGCTCTGGCCGGCTGGAACGTCAATGAGGAACTGGAAGCTTCACTGCAGAATGTGAACCGGAACAGCGGTCCTTCGCAATTGAAGATCACAGATCTTCGGGTGGCTTCGCTTGGAAGAGCACCGTTTTCCAGCACTATCGTGCGGATTGACACCAACCAGGGAATCTCAGGCTACGGCGAAGTCCGTGACGGAGCGAGCAAGCGGTACGCCTTGATGCTGAAGAGCCGCATTCTGGGTGAGAATCCTTGCAGCGTTGACAAGATCTTCCGCCGAATTAAGCAGTTCGGCCACCATGCCCGCCAAGCAGGAGGCGTCTGTGCGGTTGAAATGGCCTGCTGGGACTTGGCCGGGAAGGCCTGGGGTGTCCCCGCCTGGCAGATGTTGGGCGGGAAGTTTCGCGACAAGATTCGGCTCTACTGCGATACACCTCAGACGCCCTATGCGGCCGAGGCGGGCCATCGTCTGAAAGCCCGTATGGATATGGGCTATACGTTCCTGAAAGTCGATTTCGGCGTCGGATTGCTCGACAAGATTCCGGATGCTCTCAATCGGCCCCTGGGTCTGTCTCTGCGGGACGTAAATGAGGTCATGCATCCTTTCACCGGTATCGAGATTACCGACCTCGGGCTCGATTACCTCCGGGAGTACGTCGGAGGGATTCGGGAAGTTATCGGCATGGAGGTTCCGTTGGCTTCGGATCACTTCGGTCATATCGGGGTAAACAGCTGTATCCGGCTGGGCAAAGCAGTGGAGAAGTATCAGCTCGCCTGGTTGGAGGACATGATTCCTTGGCAGTTCACGGAATTGCTGAAGGAGATCAAGCTGGCTATCGACGTTCCTCTATGTACGGGAGAGGACATTTACTTAAAAGAAGGGTTCCGAAGGCTCGTCGAGGCAAAGGCGGTGGATGTCGTTCACCCGGATTTGGCTACGAGTGGGGGACTGCTGGAGACGAAGAAGATCGGCGACATCGCCATGGAAAACGGTGTGGCCATGGCGATGCATTACGCAGGTACTCCCATTGGTTTTCTCGCTTCCGTTCATTGCGCGGCAGCCACGGAAAACTTCCTTTGTCTCGAGCACCACGGAGTGGACATTGAGTACTGGGAAGATTTGGTGCTTGGGATCGAGAAGCCCATCGTGCGGAACGGCTTCGTTATGGTTCCCGACGCTCCCGGTCTGGGCGTCGAGCCGAACGAGGAAGTGATTCGTCGGCACCTTGCCGAACCCGGCTATTTTGAACCCACTCCGGAATGGGATCAGATCGATTCATGGGATCGACTCTGGAGCTGAAACGGTTGATGCAGAGCATGTCGGCAAGGCTGCCGAGAACGCCGGGAGCAAGAGACCGTCTCGGTAATCGTGGGACAACATTCCATCGGCGATCGAAAGCGAGCCGTCTGCGGTCCAGTGCATGACGAAGCTGACTCGTCGACAAACGGACGCGGGGAGACGGCGGCCGCCCGGGCCGCGGGAAGAAGCAAGGGGGGGATGTCCAAGCCGTTGCCGTTGTCCCGGCATTGCAGAAGGCGCTTTCCTGTCAGCCTTTCGGTAACTCGATGATGTCGAGGCGTACGGGAACCACCCCGTCGCGGATCATATCCAGAACCTGGGCCGCCCGGTAGGAGAGGTCGATGATCCGTCCCTTGCGCAAGGTCTCTAACGGAATTCGATCGTTGATGCGGACGGTCACGCGACGCCCGTTCTTCTTGTTCGTCACGCGAACGACGGTACCGAACGGTAGATTGTAGTGTGCAGCCGTCAACTTGTTGCGGTCGAATCGTTCACCGCTGGCTGTGCGCTTCCCGTGATAGCCGTCTCCTTTCCCGTACCAACTGGCCAGACCCTCCTGCCTCATCTGGAATCCGCCGGGGGGAGGCAGAACACGCGGTTTTTTCCCGCAGGCGTCGACGAAGAGCGAGACTGGGAGGAAAAGGAGAAGTCGTCGTTCGAAACTACGCCGTGCCGACTTTCTGCTCTCCGATGGGTTCACTCGGGTTCCATTTTCCGGAGGCTCGTCAGGCCTGTGCCATGTTCTCCTCTCCATGCCAAGTTCCTCCTCTAAAACGGTGACGGTAGAGTTCGACTCCTTTTTCGACCGCCTTCCGGCGGACCGCCCGCGTAGGGGTGCGGGTGGACGGTGTGTGGAACACCGACCTGCTGGACCATCCTTCATTCCTTGCCGATAGAATAACCGGAAGCGGGACGCCCGCCCCGTCGCCGGGGGGCGGCGCCTTTCAGAGCAGCCGGCATTTGGGAGATCCGTCATGCTACGTCCGTTGTTGACCCTGATCACTGACTTCGGTACACGAGAATATTACGTCGGAGCCCTGAAAGGCTCGATCCTGGAAGTGCATCCCGAGATTGAACTGGTGGACCTAAGCCACGAGGTCCCGTCTCACGACGTTCTGGCCGGGGCGCTTACGGCGGCGGGCAGTTGTCCCTGGTTCCCCCCCAGGACTGTTCACTTGATCGTCGTAGACCCCGGCGTGGGATCCGAGCGGCGGGTCCTGATTGCCGTGACGGACCGACATCGGTACGTGGCGCCCGACAACGGTGTACTTTCCTTGGTCTTTCGTCAGGATCCCCCGTCTCGGGTGATTGCGGTCGAAGCGGAGCATTACTACCGTCACCCGGTCTGTCCGACCTTCCATGCCCGCGATATTCTCGGACCGGTGGCCGCCTGGCTTGCGAAAGGTATCGCAGTCGAGAACTTCGGGAGCGAAGTGAGCGACTACAAGCTGCTGACCTTGCCGTCGCCCGTCGAAAAATCGGGACGGTTGCACGGGCGGGTTCTACACATTGACAAGTTCGGCAACATCATCACCACCTTCACACAAAGAGAGCTCGACGAATTCCGTACGCGGCATCCGCAATGGCGCTTGCGTATTGGAAACAAGACGATAGAGCGCCTCGTGGAGTACTATTCCCAGGGTGCCGAGGGTGAGGCGATCGCCTTGACGGGTAGCAGCGGCTTTTTGGAAATTGCCGTCGCCCGGCGTCCCGCAAGCCAAGTTCTTCAGGTCTCGCGAGGCATGTCCGTAGTCCTGGAGCCTGCCGGCGCGCCGGCCTAAATCCTCTGCCGACTCTGGAGCCGCAAGGGTGGGGTCCCCTTCTCTGCGGCTCCGCCCCGGTGGACGAGGGATCAGGTCGCCTTCCGTGCCGAGGAGGCGCGAAGGTCGGCGGACGAAGCGATCAGCCTCGCCGTTACGAAGGATCACCAAGACCGAGGTTTTGCGGGCCGACGGGTTCTGGCTGACTCATATAAGGCTTCAACGATTGCGACACTTTCCCGTCCCTGTTTGCCTGAACAGATCGGTTCACGGTTCTCACGGATCGCTCGAAGAAAGTCCTCGAGGATCCGTCGATGCCCCGAGATCTCGGCAATTACGGGACTGGACTGGGTCGGGTTACTCTCGCCGTCCGATTCATCGCATAACAGGTCGGCCGATTCGCCCAGTCGGTGCAAGGAGAGAAGTCGATCGTTCTCCAGGACGGCCGTGCCCGCCGCGCCGGAAATCACGACTCGTCGGGGGAATCCTGGATAGGCGGCGGTCGTCGCTTCGAAGGCTCCCAGAGCACCGTTTTCAAATTCGAACAGGGCCACCGCCGTATCTTCGGTCTCAATGTCATGCAGTAACGTGGCTGTTCTTGCTTCCACCGCAACCACCTTTCCTACCAGCCACTGCACCAGGTCCACCGTATGGATTCCCTGGTTCATCACCGCTCCGCCTCCGTCGAGGGCCCAAGTGCCGCGCCATTTCGAATTGCGATAGTAATCGGGCGGCCTATACCACTTCACTTGCGCACTCACCAGAAAAACTCGGCCAAGGTTATGCCGGTCAAGTAGCTGTTTCAGCTTTACGACGTCCGGGGCAACTCGACTCTGGAAGAACACACCCAAGCGCACACCGGCCGCCTCACAGGCTCTAACGAGAGCATCGGCCCGCTCCACCGTTATGTCGAGGGGCTTTTCGGTCAGGACGTGTATGCCGCGCCGTGCCGCCGCGATGCCTTGCTCGGCGTGCAGACCCGAGGGTGAACCGATCAAAACGACATGAACCCCGCTGTCCAGGAGTTCGTCGTAACTACGGCAGAACTTCGCACCCACCCGCCGGGCCAGAGCCTCCGCTTTGGTTGGGTTTTGTCCCCAGACGGCGGTCACCCGGGCGCCCGGCACCTCAAGGGCGGCCTTCAAGTGGGTTTGACTGATGTTGCCGGCTCCCACAATTCCCAGGTTCAGTTCATTCATTCCGTCTAGGTTCTTGCTCATGACCCTCTCATTGGGTGACATGGTTCTGTTAGCCGCCCGACACGCTCTCTTCCGGTCCTATTCGCACCAGTACTACCGTCACGTTGTCATGGCCCCCGCAGCGTAGGGCTCGATCCACCAGCCGCGACGCCATTTCCTTCCACGGCGTGCTCGAGCAGATCTCACGAATCTCTTCGTCGCTGACGCAGTCCGTCAAGCCGTCCGAGCAAAGCAAAAAGATATCGTCGACCCAAGCGGTCGCGGGAAGCACGTCACACTTGACCTCGGCACGTAGCCCGAGGGTTTGCTCGACAATGTGCTTTTGGGGATGAAGGCGAAGCTCTTCCTTGGTAAGCAAGCCCCGTTTGAAGAGCCGGAATACCGGCGAGTGGTCTTCCGTTAACTGCTCCAACTTGGCGTCGCGCAGCCGATAAATGCGGCTGTCCCCAACCTGGGCGACCCATGCCGGACCCACGGCGGGTTCCGGGACCCAGAGAGCGCTCAACGTTGTTCCCATCCCCCGGTGAGCCGGGTTTTGTGCCTGATCCTGCAGAATCTCACAATTGGCTTGTTGGACCAGCTTCAGGAGAGCCTCGCGGGGTGATTCCGCCTGCAGATTCTTGGGTGGACGAAATCGCTTTAGCGTCTCGACGGCGAGAGCACTAGCCACCTCACCCGCCGCATGTCCCCCCAGTCCGTCACAAACGGCGAACAGACCTATATCATCACGGGTCAAATAAGCGTCTTCGTTGTTTTCGCGGTACCAGCCGGGGTCGCTGAGTGCCTGAAAGTAAAGTTTATATCTCACCAACGGATCTCAGAGCCGATCTCGATGAGAGTATAGTACTCCGCGGACCGCTCAATCGAAACCCTCGGTGAGGCGAAGGGCACAACGCGCCAGGCCGTAACCGATCAAGACGAGGAGCAGCCAGGCGAGCGCCTTTTTCCATCCGGGAGCCGTCAGCCTGGCTCCGCAGTAAGGGCAGGAGGGAGGTCTCTCCACCACGACGAAGCCGCATTCCGGGCAGCTTGGCAGACGCTTCCTAGCTTCTTCGTGAGCCGGAGGATGTTCCGGCGGCACGTCACTCTCCATAGTTCTTCCCCGACTCAAAGGAATCGGGCGGGGAACCTGTATGCTTCCCGCCGACACTCAGGATCAGCGCCTTTGCGGTCGGAGGCCCTCTCCCTCCTCCAGGGTCAAGAAGTTCCAGGCTTCCCGCACGATTCGCCAGTTTCCGTCGGCGTCCAACTGAAGAACCCTCAAGATCGATCCTGCTTGCGCGGCCGAAGGGTCGGCAAAGGCAACCACAAACCGCCCGTTCTCCCAGGCGACGTGTTCCTCAACCCCTTGCGACTGGGACTGGTAAGTAAACGAAATAACATCGGCCAATGCGTCTTGCAAGTACCTTTCGATTTCCCGAGAGCCTGGGGAAACCTCTCGTCCGGGCCACAGGAGGACCGCATCCGCGTGGTAAAACGCTTCAACGGAGAGGGGACGCCGATTCAAAGCCGTCGTCCACGCTTTGACCAAGTCGAGAACCGGGCCGCCCGGCTCCGCCGTCGCTCCTCCCGGATGGAGGTCGGCGGATTTCCGCATCGAGGAATCCTGCCCACACGCGAGCAGCGCAACGGCCAGGACGAGTACGGCCGTGGATCCGAACCGGTTGCGTTTGTTCAGCTTCAATAACATTGCGATGCTATCCCTTGCGACCGGAAGCAAGGATTCCGGCCGGTACCGTCCCCCCGCCCGGTCGGTCGATCGACTGTCGCCGGATCCATCGGCCTTGAGTCCGCCTAGCAGCCCCGTACGCCGAGAAGCAGCTCCACCACCAGCTGATCCAATCGTTCGTAAGGCTTGCCTCGCGAGCCCAGTTCCTTCCGATCGAACGGATGATTTTTCAAGGATTCCACCTTCTCCCGCGAGTAGGCTCCGCGAAACGATTGCAGGGATCCGTCGTCGGCATGAATCTCCTGAAGAAGAGCTTGGATTTCGCGGTCTTCCCGGAACTGTCGAGCCTTCTCTGCCAGAATCAGGTACGTGCGCATGCACCCGAGGGCAAATGCCTTCACGTCCTCGTAATTCGAAGTGCGGTAGGCATGAGCGTCAAAGTGCCTGGCGCCCTGGTAACCCACGTCTTCTAGGAACTTGACCATGAAAAAGGCGGCTTTAGGGTTGTATGACCCGAACCGCAAATCCTGGTCGTAACGTCCGAAGGCTTGGTCGTTGAGGTCCACGTGAAAGAGCTTTCCCGCTTCCCACGCCTGGGCCAAAGCATGGGTGAAGTTGAGTCCCGACATATGTTCGTGGGCCACCTCCGGGTTGACTCCCACCATCTCGGGGTAATCCAACGTTTCGATAAAGGCAAGCATCGCCCCCACGTTGGGAAGGAAAAGATCACCTCGCGGTTCGTTGGGTTTCGGCTCCAGGGCGAATTTCAAGTCGTAGCCCTGATCCCGCACATAGGCGGTGAGGAAATTGACGGCCTCCCGGAAACGCTTCAGAGACTCCACCGGATCTTTTGTGGCGTCCGACTCCACTCCCTCTCGACCGCCCCAGAACACGTAGACCTTCGCTCCCAGCTCGACGCCGAGATCGATGCCTCGCACGGTTTTCTGGAGAGCATAGGTGCGCACCGCGGGATCGTTGGCTGTAAAGGCCCCATCCCGAAACGCCGGATCGGTAAACAGGTTGGTGGTAGCCATAGGGACCACCAGCCCGGTCTCCTGCAGTGCGCGCTTGAAGTCAGCCACGATGCGATCTCGTTCTGCCGGGGTCGCGTCGATGGGGACCAGGTCGTTGTCATGGAAGTTGACGCCCCAGGCGCCCACCTCCGCAAGGAGATGGACGAGCTCCACCGGCGACAACGGGCGCCGGACCGGCTCACCAAAGGGGTCGCGCCCGACACTCCCCACAGTCCAAAGACCGAAACTGAATCGATGATCTTTCTTCGGTTGATACGAGTCCATGGTTACGTCTCCTCCTTTTCGGTTAATCTCTTATCACGCGGATGACACCACCGCATAGTCTCCGCTGTACGGCTGTGCCGGCGCAAAGATTCCTTGCATTATAGTGGTCGACGGGATTTTGGACTACGGTTGGGCGAACACAGCGGGCAACGGCCGGCGACGATCTCTAAGCCGGCATCCCGTGTAGGTGAAGTATCCGTCATGAAACCACGGGTGATCTCGGGAGGGCAGACCGGGGTGGATCGGGCGGCTCTGGACGCGGCCGCCGCCGCAGGTTTACGGGTAGGCGGTTGGTGTCCCGCCGGGCGACTGGCCGAAGACGGCGTTATCCCGTCTACCTATCCCCTGCGGGAGACGCCGACGGCCGACTACGCTCAGCGCACCGAGTGGAATGTGAGGGACGCCGACGCCACGCTGATTTGCTGTGTGGGACCTCCAGGAGGCGGCACGGCCTTTACGTGGCGGTTTGCTGTGGAGTGTGGGAAGCCGGTCTTCCTCGTGGAACTCCAAGAACCGCCTCCGCCCACTTCCGTCTTGGTTTGGCTCCGAGACATGAAGATTGCCGTTCTGAATGTCGCCGGACCCCGGGAAAGTCAGACGGCCGGGATTTATCAAGCAGCCCGCTTTTTTCTTGGCGAAGTCTTTCGAGAGTGGAGCGCTTCGCTTGGCTCCGAGAAAGAAAGCCTGTAACCCCGGCGAGGTCGCTTCTCTCGGCCGAAATGCCTTGTGCTAGCATGGGCCCATGCCGAAGACGGTGGGGATTTTGGGCGGTATGGGGCCGGATGCCACGGCGGCTTTTTTTCAGAAAATCATCGATTTGACGCCTGCTTCCAGGGACCAGGAGCACATACCGGTGGTTCTGATCAGCGAACCGCGCATTCCTGACCGCTGTTCGTATCTCATGGGATTCTCCGGCGAATCGCCTGAGCCGTACTTAGTGGAGCTCGCGCAGAGACTGGAGAAAGCCGGAGCCGATCTCATCGCCATGCCGTGTAACACCGCCCACAAGTTCTGGCCGCAGATCGCACGGGGGGTTGCCATTCCCGTCCTTCACATCGTGGACGAGACGCTGAGAGTCGTCCGCTGCAGGTATCCTGGGGCTCGTTCTTTGGGACTTCTGGCTACGACGGCGACGGTTTCGTGCGGGCTTTACCAGGAGGCTGCAGACGAAGATTTCACCTGGATTCTGCCGGATGGAAAGAGCCAAGCGGTGGTGCAGGGGGCGATTGAGGCAGTGAAAGGCCATCAGGACTTGGCTCCTCATCGAAAGGGTTTCCAGCGAGTCATAGAGGAGATTGCCTCGGAAGGGGCCGAGGTGGTTATTTACGGATGTACCGAACTGGGACTCTTTGGGGTCCACGTGCCGGATCTCGCTGTTGTGGATTCTCTTGAAGCTTTGGCGGAAGCGGCGGTAGAGCAAGCGCTGTTGGGAGAAATCGGCACTTCCGCCGGGTTCGGCGGTTTCTCGGCCCAGTCGCACTGACGAGAGAGTTCCGCGTACGGGGTTGGGAGCGGCGCGCTGGTACCAGCACAGCGGTTGTCCCGGTTGTTGTTACCCGGACTCCTTCGCTCTTTTTGAGATTCCCGTCTTCTGCTTTCTGGGCCCCGCCTGTGCCCCGATGGCCGCGGTAGCATGAGGTGTCGGCTAAGACGTCGGCTGATTCGTAGGTCTGTTTCGGAATCCTGGATAATGAAAGGATGAAGCGTGTGCTGGTGGCCATGAGCGGAGGTGTCGACAGCTCCGTCGCCGCCTGGTTGTTACGACAAGAGGGCTGGGATGTGGTGGGGTGTACCATGCAATTATGGGACGCCCGTCGCAATCCCAGCGATGCTTCCGATCGGCCGTCGACGGGCGGCTGCTGTTCGCCGGACGACGTTTTTGACGCTCGGCGGGTGGCGGAGCGCTTGGGCGTTCCCTTTTTTGTTGTAAACCTGGAAGCGGACTTCGAACGCCACGTAGTTGCTCCCTTTATCGAGGGCTATTTGTTGGGAAGTACTCCGATACCCTGCGCGCGCTGTAATACGTTCTTGAAGTTCGGCGGCCTTCTCCGGTTCGCCCGAGGTCTTGGGATCGAGTATGTGGCCACCGGTCACTATGCGCGCATAGAGTCGGCAGGGCTGGACGGGTTTCGTTTGCTGCGGGGCGTCGATGAAAGAAAGGACCAGTCGTATTTCTTGTTCGAACTCAGACAGGCCCAGCTCGCTGGAGTGGTGTTCCCATTAGGCGGTTATCGCAAGACGGACACTCGGCGGTTAGCTCGGGAGGCCGACCTGCCCACGGCGGTCAAACGTGAGAGCCGTGAGATTTGTTTTTTGCCGGACGGGGACCTTGCCGGCTTCATCCGGCGGGAAACCGGGCGCGTACGCAGCGATTTACTGCCGGTACTGGAGAACAGAGACCGACCGGGTGCTATTGAGCTGGCCGACGGGAGTCGTTTGGGCACTCACGGCGGAGTTTTTCGTTATACCGTCGGACAGCGGAAGGGGCTCGGCGTGGCTTATCGGGAACCGCTTTACGTCACGAAGATTGATCCGGAGCGGAATCGGCTGGTGGTTGGCCCGCGTTCGGAACTGTTGAGCTTGGGCTTGGTCACGGCTGCAAGCCACTGGATCCGACGCCCCGAGGTTGATCTCCAGGAGCCGATGCGGGTGGAGGTCAAGATTCGATCGACTCACCGTCCCGTCTCCGCCGTCGTGGTGCAAGAGGGCGAGCCGGAGGGGCCGACGGTGGTTCTTTTCGAGGAGCCTCAAGCCGCCGTAACTCCGGGCCAAGCCGCGGTTTTTTACCGGGGCTCCGAAGTGTTGGGAGGAGGTTGGATTCAACGTCCGCTTTCGAATGAAGAAGCTCTCATCCGACGGCGCGAGGCTGGTTTCTCTACAATGCGATCACACTGAAACCGAGAAGTACCGCCGAACGGACCGGCGGAGGATACGTACTTGGGGGAAACTGCGCGGTTAGAGAGAATGACTCCGTTGCCTGAGTCGCCGTGTTTTATGGTGGTGGCCGGGGAGCCCTCCGGAGATCGGCATGCCGCCGGCCTGGTGCGTGCTGTCGAGGCTCGGATAGGGCCGGGTGGTGTTCGCTGGTTTGGGTACGGCGGATCCCACCTGCGGGATACAGGTGTCGACCTGCTTGCCGGCATTGGAGAACAGGCGGCGATCGGTCCGCAGGCGGCCCTAACCCACCTTGCACACTATCGAAAGTCCTTTGTGCGGCTCCTGGAAGCGGTTCGAGAGCGGAAACCGAGGGCGGCGATTCTGGTGGACTTTCCTGAGTTCAATTTGCGGTTGGCTCGTCGGCTGAAAGAGGTGGGCGTGCCGGTATGTTACTTCATCGCTCCTCAGGTCTGGGCCTGGCGCGAGTACCGAGTGAAACAAATCCGGCGATGGGTGGATCTATTGCTAGTGATCTTTCCTTTCGAGGAAAGGTACTTTCAGTCGCGGGATATTCGGGCGGTTTATGTCGGCAATCCGACGGCGGCCCGGTTTTTCGAGCTCGGTGTGGGATCGGCCGAGGATCCTCGGCCGATCCCACGGATCGCTCTCTTGCCTGGGAGTCGGCGGCACGAGGTGGAATCCATGTTGCCGATTCAATTGGCGGCGGGAGCGTGGGTGAGTCGAAGGCGCCGAGTTGAACTCGTCGTCGTCAAAGCGCCTGAGATCTCGAGGGAACAAGTTGAGACGGTGGTAAGCCGATGTCAAAGAGAATTGCGTTCCGACGTGCCGGTGCGAATCGTCGAAGGGGCGACGGAAAGGCTGCTGGCCGAGATGGACGCAGCGATCGTAAAGAGCGGTACGTCCACCTTGGAGAGCATGTTGGCGGGAGTGCCGTTCGCCATGATGTATCGCATGAGCTGGTTGAGCTGGCTTTTACTTCGTCCGCTGGTTCCGCGGCAGCCCTTTTGCTTGGCGAATCGGGTGGCCGAGGAGACGGTCGCCCCGGAGTTCGTGCAATGGAACGCCCGCCCGGAGCGGATTGGGGCGTGGTTGGACAACGTTCTGTCTGATGTGCGGGAGTTTAGGCGATACAAGGCACGGCTACGGGAGGCGGCTGAGCGTTTGGGACGGCGTGATGCCTACAGGGAGGCGGCCGACCGGATCCTGCAAGAGGGTTGGATGCATGAGGGAGTTGGAACGAGTTCCAACTCGGTTCGCTTTACAGCTAGAGACCGAACATGAAAAGAAAGTGGAGATGGGTGAGGAAAGCCTGGGGGATAAGTTTCCTGTGCTGGGCGATGTGGTGGAGCCTCGGGACCGGGTTGGCGGCCGTCCAGTCGGAAAAGGGACCGACGGTAGATGCCTTGCGATACGAGGTAGACGCCGAACTCGACCTTGAGCGAAGTACCTTACGTGGTGAGGGTCGTCTGTTCTTGCGTTTTCTCGAAGACACACCGAGCCTGGAGCTTAGTTTCAGTCGCCACTTGAGCGTCATCAGCGCGACCGACTCGGAGGGGCGCCGCCTTTCCCTGGGGAGTGCCGCGTTGTCGAGGGATGCGATTCGGCTTGAGCCGGAGACCCCTTGGCGGGCTGGAAACGAAGCGCATCTGGTGATTTCTTTCGAAGGGAGCTTCGAGCCGGAACAGTATGCGTTTCTGGATACGCCGCAGGATAAGAAGGCTTTGCTGGATCGGGACGGTGGATATCTCCTGACGGAGGCGTTCTGGTTTCCCAGTCATCAATTGCCGGTCGATCCGGCGGAGATGTCTTTGAGGGTTACAGTTCCCCTTGGTTTCACGGTGGTGGGACCAGGCGAACTAGTCGCGGTGGAAACGCTCGGCTTGACGGAAGCGTTCCAGTGGGCAAGTCGCGATCCGGTAAACAGTGCACCGTTGTTCATTGGCCGATTCTTTCGCCAGTCCTTCGAGGAGAAGTCGCCGAAGCTTGTCTTTTTCGTTCAGGAAGAGAGCGCCGACAAGGACTTGACTCCACTGGCGGAGCTGGTGTGGGAAATCCTCGCTTTCTACGAGGAGGAATTCGGTCGGAGCGGGTTGGAAACCCTCACCGTGGTGCAGACCCGTAATTTAGCTATAACTCCGCTTGGTTCGCGGGGCCTTTTGCCGCTGGAGCTGCGGTACTGGGGTTCGTCACTACCGTCTTGGCGGGAGCTGGCGTACCGTCTCGCGCTTCAGTGGTGGGGTTACGGCGTACTGCCGGAGCGGGCTAGTGATGCATGGCTGGCGGACGGTTTTGCGACCTATGCAGCACTCTGTTTCGGCCGGGCGAACCGGTCCGACGAGTATTCCACGGAACTGGCGAAGACCGCCGTGGAAGCTCTCAAGTACCAGGAACAGGCGCCGGTGGCCGACGGGTTCAACCTGGAGCGCGGGTCGGCCCGCTATCAGTCCATTGTCGCGGCCAAAGGTGGTTGGATCTTGTTCATGCTGGAGCAGCTTTTGGGGCAAGACAAGGTGAAGGGCGTCCTTCAGGATTTTTATGCGAATCAAGCCGGCCGGACCGGTTCCACTCGTGAGTTTGCTCGGCTGATCGACGAAGCGGCGGGAGAGGATTATCGGTGGTTTTTCACGCAGTGGTTGGAATCGGTGGGTGTTCCGGACCTACGCCTGGAATACACGATTCTCAAGCTGCGGGAAGGCGGTTTTAGGATACGGGGACGAGTGCTGCAAGACCTGGAAATGTTTCGGATGCCCTTGGAGATTTTGGTGGAAACGAAGGGCCAACCTGAAGAGAAGAAGATCTTGGTTTCCGGGAAGGTGACCAGCTTCACCTTTGAGACGGAAACCCTGCCGGTCAGGCTGGTGCTGGATCCCCACGGCAAAGTTCTTAGAGATTCGGACCGCATGAGGGTGGCGGTAAGCGTTGCTATGGGCGACGAGTATCGGGAGCGCGGTGAGTACGTCTCGGCGATCCGCGAGTACGAGCGAGCTTTGGAGCTCAATCCGCGCAACTCACTGGCTCACTTCCGCTTGGGGCAGACCTTTTTCGAGCAGCACAGCTATTCCAACGCGGCCAACAGCATGCGGGAGGCGCTTAACGGCGATTTGCAGCCGGAATGGATCGAAGTATGGGCGCATATCTATTTGGGCAAAGTCTACGATATTCTCGGTCAGCGGCGCCGGGCGGAGGCGGAGTATCAAAAGGCCCTGAACACGAAGGTGGATTACAACGGTTCGCTGGCCGAGGCTCAGAAGTACCTGGAGGAGCCCTTCAGCCAGCCGAGTTCGGTGTTGGGGTAGGAGCGGTCAGTGAGTCGGTTTCCGGGAGGCGCGGTCCTGGAACATAGGGATCCTAAGCGTGGGAGCCGCGCGGAGCGGCGGCTGGAAGGGTTTCGTTGGAGTGGGGCCATTCGCTAAGTTGAATTTGGTCCCAGCTTTTGGTAGTATTAAGTGTTGCCCGCAGGGGTGATCCGGCGGGTCCATGCCGAGGGGTGTGGGAGGTCTTTGACAACTGGGTGGAGACGGGTGCCCTGAGAAAGGGTGAAGGGGCCGGGATTGGATAGAAGGCAGATGGCTGAGAGTTTGATCCTGGCTCAGAATCAACGCTGGCGGCGTGCCTAACACATGCAAGTCGGACGTGAAAGGGGTTTCGGCCCTAAGTAGCGTGGCGGACGGGTGAGGAACGCGTGGGTGACCTGCCCTGCAGAGGGGGATAACCCTCCGAAAGGGGGGCTAATACCGCATGAGCCCGAGAGGGGAAAGACGGTGAGTCGCTGCGGGAGGGGCCTGCGTCCGATTAGCTGGTTGGTGGGGTAAGAGCCCACCAAGGCGACGATCGGTAGCCGGTCTGAGAGGACGGACGGCCACACTGGGACTGAGATACGGCCCAGACTCCTACGGGAGGCAGCAGTGGGGAATTTTGGGCAATGGGCGAAAGCCTGACCCAGCAACGCCGCGTGGAGGAAGAAGGCCTTCGGGTTGTAAACTCCTGTCCCGAGGGACGAAGTAGGTGACGGTACCTTGGGAGGAAGCCCCGGCTAACTCCGTGCCAGCAGCCGCGGTAATACGGGGGGGGCGAGCGTTGTTCGGAATTACTGGGCGTAAAGGGCGCGTAGGCGGTCTCGGAAGTTCTGGGTGAAAGTCCCCGGCTCAACCGGGGGAGGTCCCAGGAAACCACGGGGCTGGAGTGCTGGAGAGGGAAGTGGAATTCCCGGTGGAGCGGTGAAATGCGTAGAGATCGGGAGGAACACCGGAGGCGAAGGCGGCTTCCTGGACAGACACTGACGCTGAGGCGCGAAAGCCAGGGGAGCGAACGGGATTAGATACCCCGGTAGTCCTGGCCCTAAACGATGAACACTGGGTGTGGGGGGCGCGAAAGCCTTCCGTGCCGGAGACAACTTGTTAAGTGTTCCGCCTGGGGAGTACGGCCGCAAGGCTGAAACTCAAAGGAATTGACGGGGGCCCGCACAAGCGGTGGAGCATGTGGTTTAATTCGACGCAACGCGAAGAACCTTACCGGGGTTGGAACGTCCGCGGCCACGGCCTGAGAGGGTCGGTTCCTCGTAAGGGGACTGCGGGCGAGGTGCTGCATGGCTGTCGTCAGCTCGTGTCGTGAGATGTTGGGTTAAGTCCCGCAACGAGCGCAACCCTTGTTGGTAGTTGCCATCAGGTGAAGCTGGGCACTCTACCGAGACCGCCGGCGATAAGCCGGAGGAAGGTGGGGATGACGTCAAGTCATCATGGCCTTTATGCCCCGGGCTACACACGTGCTACAATGGGCGGTACAGAGGGGGGCGAACCCGCGAGGGGGAGCGAATCCCAGAAAACCGCTCTCAGTTCGGATTGCAGTCTGCAACTCGACTGCATGAAGCTGGAATCGCTAGTAATCGCGGATCAGCACGCCGCGGTGAATACGTTCCCGGGCCTTGTACACACCGCCCGTCACATCACGGGAGTGGGCTGTACTAGAAGTCGCCGGGCCAACCCTTCGGGGAGGCAGGCGCCGACGGTATGGCTCATGACTGGGGTGAAGTCGTAACAAGGTAGCTGTAGGAGAACCTGCGGCTGGATCACCTCCTTTCTAACAGGTACAACCCAAGCATCCCGCCCCTCCCTCTCCATCCGGTTGTCCAAGCCCTCCCAGTCAGGGCGGTTCGTGGGCATTTCAGCGATCTTTGATGATCGCGCGTTTCGCGGCGGGACAGACCGACCCGGTCGGAGGCTTTCAGGTCCCGGCTCTCTTACCTGGCACTTGCCCGCAGCAGCACGGCATAGGCTCCATCCGGTGCGATTACCCCCACGTGAGCAATCGACAGCTCGCAAAACCGTACCGCTTCTTGCGCACGAAACGAGCCCGCTCGTCCCCGCGTGTGAAAGGTCGGTTAGGAAGACATCTCGAAAGGAAAGCCTCCCGAGTCGAGCTGGGGAACGTATTCCTGCACGTAGGGAAAACTGCCTAGATCCTGTGAGATCGCGCTTTTGAGGAACGCGTCGACCCACCAGAAGACGTTTTGCTTGCGCACCACTTGGCGCATCTTCTTCATACGTGCTTTCTTCTCGGCGCTGTCCATTTGATAAGCCTGTAAGATCGCGTCGGCTACCGCCTGGATATGGTAAGGATTGACGAGGAGGGCGCCCACCTGGAGCTGGGAAGCGGCGCCGGCGAACTCACTAAGGATAACGATCCCGTTGTTCGTCACGTTGGCGGCGCAGTATTCCTTCGCGATGAGATTCATTCCGTCCTTTAGAGGGGTGATCAACGCGATGTCCGCCGCCCGATAAAAGGCGAGCAGTTCTTCCGGAGTCAAGAAGCGAAAGACGTAGTGGACCGGTACCCAGTCGGTGCGGGCGAACTGGCCGTTGATTCCTCCCACGAGACGCTCGATCTGTGCCCGCAGCTCCCGGTATTTCGGAACTCCGGTCCGACTTGGGACGACTACCTGTACGAGCGTAACCTTTCCCCGTAGCTGTGGGTAGCGGAAGAGAGCGTCGCGGAAGGCGAGAAGGCGATAGGGGATTCCCTTCGTATAGTCCAGTCGGTCGACCCCGAGCAAGAGCGTCCGGTTGGCCAGATTCTCCCGGATACGATGCATTAACTCCACTACCCTTGGTTTTCTAGCATCCGCGGCGAAACGGTCGAAATCGATGGAGATGGGAAATGCTCCGATTCTCCGAGCCCTGTCTTGCCAGGAAACGCCGATCACCCTTCCTCTTCCTCGGATCGAGACGCTTCGCACAATGGCTCGCAAGCACTCCAAGAAATTGCGCCGATCTCTCTCGGTCTGGAAGCCCACCAAGTCGAAATCCAGAAGTGCCCTGAGGAGCTCCAGCCGCCAAGGGAGTTTGAGAAGATGTCCAGGGGAGGAAAAGGAATGTAAAGAAAGCGCAAGGGCATTCATTCTCCATACAACGCAACTCCCCGGCGAAACACATCAGGTGGTAATCGTGGACCCACACGAAGTCGTCAGGATTCAAGAGGCTCGATACGCTCTCGGCGAACTTGCGATTCACCGCCAAATACGATTTCCAGTACTCCGGGTTGAAGTTACACATCGTTTGGAGATCATGAAACATCGGCCAAATGATCTCGTTGGAAAACCCCTCGTAGAAGTGGCGGTGTTCTTTCCGGCTTAGAAGCACCGGAACAATCTTATATCCGAATCGCCGGTAAGCATTCTCGGTGAGTTCGTTTA